>DRKF01000334.1 GCA_011051915.1 Acidimicrobiales bacterium
CGGGAGCGGGCACCGGGGCCGAGCGCAGGTGGAACTCCAGGTCGAAGTCGGGATCCCGAATCCAGTAGGGATGGTCCAGATCGAGGGGAACGGTGACCAGGCGACGGCGGAAGGGCTCCAGCAGGGGCAGGCGGCTCCGAATCTGGTCGGCCATGGCCCGGTAGGGGTCGTAGGTCCCGTCGTCGCCGTCGGGCCGGGTGTAGATCGAGAGGCTCGAGACGTGGCCGGCACTGACCGGGGTCTCGGTGTAGAGGAAGACGGCATCCAGTCCGCTGAGCTGCTTCATGGCCGGAGTCCCCTCGACACGATCTCAGTCACTTCCCGGGCGGCGCTCGGTCTCGGTCTCGGGATTCCCGCTGTACCCCGGGGGGTAGGTGAGGGCCAGCTCCTCGGGTGTGGGGTCGTGCCGCACCCGGGACTCGGGGGGCAGCAGATCCATGATGGCTGACATGATGGCCTTGGTGTCGGTGTCCAGGTCGGCGCCGGTGAGTTCGACCGGGGGACCGACGTTGACCGTCACCTTCGGGGGCGAAACGGGGTTCAGCCGCGGCAGGCGGCTGCTGCGGGGCCAGACCTTCTCCGTTCCCCACAACCCGACCGGTATGACCGGAGCTCCGGAGGCCGCGGCCAGGCGGGCGGCGCCCCATCGACCCTTCAGCTCGGGGTCGAAGAAGGCCGGACCGCGCGGAATGGTGCCCTGGGGCATGATCGCCACCAACTCGCCTCCCCTGAGGGCCTCCACCGCCCGGTCGAGGGGCTCGGCGGATCCCGTTCCCCGGTCGACACGGATCCCACCCATCGCCGCCGCCATCGGCCCGACGACGGGAGCGTCGAAGACCTCCTTCTTGCCCAGGAACCGGGCCGAGCGACCGGCCTTGGCGAACAACAGGGCCAGGGCGGTGGGGTCGAAGTAGCTGCGGTGGTTTCCGCACACGATGGCCGGGCCCGACCCGGGGATGTTCTCCAGGCCGGTGAACTCGAACCGGGCGTTGGGTATCAGCTCGGGTCTGATGAAGGGCCGCAGCAGCTCCTGAACCTCGAGCCCGCCCACCTTGACCACTCCGGGCGGAGCGTCGAGATGACGGATGGGCCAGCCCTTGAGAAGAGCCACCGCGGTCAGACGGGGATCGGGGTTGACGGCCACGGGATGGCCGACCCCGGCCAGCATTGGCACGTCGTAGTAGCTGTCGGAGTAGGCGTAGCAACGCGCCATGGCCACGTCGTGTTCACGGGCCCAGTCGCGTACGGACAGCCACTTGCCCCGTGCCCACACGAAGCGGCCCTCGATGCCACCGGTGAAACGCCCGTCCCGCTCGGCCCAGGTGGTTGCCACCACCGCATCGAAGGCGAGGGCCTCGGCCAGGGGCTCGACCAGCTGGGTGGGACTGGAGGTGGCCATGACCAGGGCCCGCCCCGAGGACCGGTGCTCCTCCAGTACGGCGGGGGCGTGGGGCTGGAGAAGCTCGAGCAGGTCGGGAACGGCGTCTCGGGCCGCCGCCCTCACCGCGGCTACGGGCCAGCCCTTGGCGGCTCGGGCCGAGAGCCGGGCCAGGGCCATGGAGGTGCGGGTCTCCCCCACCAGGCCGAAGGCCCGGTTGAGGAGGCCGACCAGAGGAATGTCGATGTCGGGGCCGACCCCGTGAGCCCGCAGATGGCGCTGGAACACCTCGCCCGACGACCCGCCGAGCAGGGTGCGGTCGAGGTCGAAGAAGGCAGCGGCCGAGTGGCTCACCCGTCGCCCTCCGCCGAGTTGGCTCTCACGTAGCTGCGGTAGACGGTGAGAAGGGCTTCCTTCTGATCCTGGGTGAGGGCGGGATCGGTTCGGATGGCGAGTTCGGTCGGGACGGCCTGCTCGCCGTCGGAACCGGTGTCACGGTCCTCGAGCAGTCCGGCGTAGCTGAGCATGGTCTCGACCTGGACCTCGAGGGCCTGGGCCAGGGCCTTGAGGACCCGGGCCGAGGGTTGGTGCAGTCCCCGTTCGAGCTGGCTCACGTAGGGGTCCGAGATGTGGGTGAGGCGGGCCAGCTCGCGTTGTGAGAGGGCCTTGAGCTTGCGCTGACTGCGAATGAAGCTTCCGAGACGGCCCCCTACCGCACCCGGCTCGGGCTCGGTGGGGTCGCTGATCTCGTCATCGGTCGTGGGTTCACTCAAGTCGATCAACTCCCTCTCCCCACCTGACGACCCCCCGGGGCATCGGTCAAGTGATGGGGAAAGCAGAAGGGAGGGGCCCCTCGGCCTCCTCCCTTCAGTCTCGCAGAGTCAGACCCCGGGTGGTACTCCCCCGGGTGGATGTCAGGCCTCCTCGGCCTTGGCGGCAGTCTCGGTCTTGGCCGTACCGGTCTTGGTGGCCTCGGTCTTGGCTGTCCGGGCCGCCTTCGATGCGGTGCTCTTCGCCGCCTTCGGGCCTGTGCTCTTGGCCGCCTTGGTGGTCTTGGCGGTCCTGGTGCTCTTCGCCGGCGTCTCGGCGGTGCGGGCCTTGGCCGTCACACCTTCCCAGGTGGTCAGGAGCTGATCGGCGAACCGGTGGTTCAGCTCGGTCAGCCGGGCCACGGTGCCGAAGTAGTTGTCGACGAGTGCCTTGGGTCCGGGCAGTTCCACCTTGGGGGTCGAGGGCAGCCGGTCGCCCAGGCGGTCCTTGACGCGGTCGGTGAAGGTCGCCGTGCGCTCCCGGAAGCGATCGGTCACATCGCCGAGCCGGGGGGTCACCTCGGCCAGGCGATCGGCCATCTGGGAGTTGAGCTCGACGATCTTCTCCTGGGTGGAGCCCACGCCTTCGAGCACCTTGGTCTCCACTTCCTCGATCTGTTCCATCACGTCCATCTCTGCCTCCATTCGGCTTACCGCGGCTTCGCCATGGTCATTGCCCGGCGACGGGTTGCGAAGTCGGGTCTGGGTCCTGTGCGCTGATCCGCCGGCCCTCTCTGGGCCTTCGATGTTGCTAAGTATAGTAAGCACCCTAGGCGATGGCAACCTCTTGCTAACGAAAGTGCGCAGCCTCGGTGTCGGTCCCCCACCCCGACGGACGGCGTTCGGCACGACGGCCCTCCCAACCCCTATGGTCTGGGCATGACAGAGGTGTCGGTGAACAGGCCCGTGGACCCGGGCACGGCCATGAGGCGGATCGATCCGTGAGCGAACCTCGAAGCGGGCACACCCCCAGGGTGGGCTCCATGCGCAGGATCGTCCGGGGGCTCCTGCGTCCGACCGCCCGGTACCTGTTCCCCGTGGAGACCCACGGTCTGGAGAAGGTCCCGACCAGCGGCGGGGTCATCGTGGCTGCCAACCACATCTCGTTCTGGGACTCGGCCCTGCTCATGGGAGTCCTCCCCCGGCCGATCACCTTCGTCGGCAAGGCCGAGTACATGGATTCCTGGAAGACCAGGTATCTGTTTCCCGCCGCCGGGATGATCCCCATCGACCGCTCGGGCGGAAAGGCCAGCCTCAGCGCCCTGGAGGCGGCGGCGGAGGTCCTGAACAGGGGCGAGATCTTCGGGATCTTCCCCGAGGGCACCCGCTCGCGCGACGGCTACCTCCACAAGGGCCGCACCGGAGTCGCCCGCCTCTCGATCGGTACCGGGGCGCCGATCGTTCCCCTGGGTATCCGGGGCACCGACTCCATCCAGACCCCCGACGACCGCTTCCCCCACCTGTTCACCGGGTGTGAGTTCCATTTCGGGGACCCCATCCGGCCCGACCGTTTCGCCGGGCGCGAGGGCGACGGGCGCATCTTCAGGGAACTGACCGACGAGGTCATGTTCGAGATCCGCGATCTCAGCGGCCAGGAGTACGTGCACGTGTACGCGGGTGAGAGCCTGCCGGTTGTGGCCCCCGACACCACGGCGAGGGAGGTCCTGCAGCCCGTGGGTTGAAGGACCTCGAGGTGGTCCTGGTGTCCGCAGGCTCAGCCGACGGGCACGGGTCGCCTGGGGGCCTCGACCGCGTGGGCCGAACCCACATAGGGCAGGGGGTCCACCGGTTCGCCGTCGAGGCGGACCTCGAAGTGGACGTGGGGGCCGGTGGCGAAGCCGCTGGAACCGACCAGCCCCACGAGGTCACCCCGCCGGATCTCCTGGCCGGGTTCCACGGAGGTCTCCGAGAGGTGGGCGTACACGGTCGCCACCTGGTCGCCGTGATCGATCACGACCATGTTCCCGTAGGCGACCCGGGTGTCCACCGCCAGGACCGTGCCCGAGTCGGCGGCCACCACGGGAGCGCCGGCCGAACCGCCGGTCCGGGCGAAGTCGGTTCCGGCGTGGAGCTGAACGACTCCCCAGACGGGATGGAGACGGGTTCCGTAGACCGAGGTGACCCGTGAGTTCGAAAGGGGACGCAGCAGGGACCCCACGGCCGGCGGGTCGAGGGTCTGGCAGGCCTGGGCGTAGCGAATCTGCTCGGCGATCGAATTGCCGTCGATGCCGGACGTGGTGGCCGAGGGCGGGGGCTGGGGAACCACCAGGGGTCGGGTGAGCAACCAGGCGCCGGCGGGGCTGAAGGCCCCGGCGATCACCGGATCGATGCGGCAGGCCGGTGAGGGCTCGGGATCGGAGCTGACCGGGCCCTGGCCGATCATCTGGCCTTCGGAGGTGATGATCCAGTACCCGCCGGTTTCGGGATCGACAGCCATTCCCACCACAGGGTCCTTGCGGTCGGCAGCGGCCGAGCCGTGGAACCGGGCGTCTCCGAACGTGAAGACGCCGCCGTCGGAGGCGACGAGCCAGTAGCCGTTGCCGGTGGGGGTGGCGGCCATGCCGACGATTGGTTTGTTGAGGGTGATGTCGCCGGTGGAGCCGTGGAATCCGGCGTCTCCGAAGGCGAAGACGCCGCCGTCGGAGGCGACGAGCCAGTAGCCGTTGCCGCTGGGCGTCGGAGCCATGCCCACGATGTCTCCGGCCAGGTCCTGACCTGACAGGTCCCCGTAGGTGGGGGTGTCGCCCGCCCCAACCACCGAAGCGCCCGGCACCGCCCCGACCAGGGATGCGCCGGCGATGGCGACCGCGGCGACCACCGCGAGCACGGACAGCACCAGGCGGCTGCCGTGTCCCGCAGGTCTCGCCGGCGTCGTTCCTCGGAATCGATCGTCACGGGTTGGAGCCACGGTCCGGCATTCTTCTACATGGGGCACCCGGTTTGGTGAATTTCGCCCCGACGGGGACCCTCACCTCTGGGTTTCGGTCCGCCCGAAACCGCCGGGCGCCGAGCCTCGGCCCGTGGGCCGTGTGGAGTGGCGTGCTCGCCAGTTTGTCTGTTGGTGGCATGAACACTCGGCCTCGGCCCGTGGGGCGTGTGGAGTGGCGGGCCGGGCCCGGTGCGGACCGGGGGTCCGGGCCGATGGTGGCGCTAGTTTCGCCGGGGTGCGTGACCAGCTGGACGTGATACTCGTGGTGCCCTGGTACGGGGGCTCCCACCGGGCCTGGGCCGACGGACTGGCGTCCGCCTCGCGTCATCGGATCCGCCTGGTGACCCACCGGGACCGGTTCTGGAGGTGGCGTTTCCAGGGTGGACCGGTGACCCTCGCCGCCGATCTCACGGCTGAGATCACCACGGGTGGGCGTCCGGACTGCATCGTGGTGTCCTCTCTCACCGACGTGGCCTCCCTGGTCGGTATCGCCCGCCGGGAGCTGGCGGGGATTCCCGTGGGGATCTATCTCCACGAGGCCCAGGGTGCCTACCCGAGGACCAGCGGCGCCCGGCGCCCGGCGATGGAGGAGCCGGCCGTACTGGCCGAATGGCGAAGTCTGTGCGCAGCCGATGTGGTCTGGGTCAGCTCACCCTTCCTCAGGGAGTCGTTGGGGAGTTCGCTGAGGATGGTCCTGGATCGGGTGGAGTCCCCCACCCACCTGCACCTCCTCGACCGGGTCATGGAACGGGTCCGGGTCCTGCCGCCCGGTGTGGACCTCTCGTGGGCGGGGGGTACCCCCGAACCCGGTGGAGCCGGTCCGCCCCTCGTGCTCTGGAACCAGAGGTGGGATCCGGACAAGGCGCCGATGAGGGTCGTGAACGCCCTCGCCCACGTGGCCGCCCGGGGAGTGGACTTCAGAGTGGCTCTGGTCGGCGAGGTTCCCGAGCACTCCCGGACCGTGTTCGAGACCGCCCGGCGCAAGCTCGGCCCCAGGGTGGAGATCGCCGGTCATCTGGAGAGGTCGGCCTACCTGGAGCTCCTCGGGCATGCCGACATCGTGGTGTCGGCGGCTCGACACGAGTTCTTCGGCATCGCCCCCGTCGAGGCCATGGCCGCCGGGTGCGTTCCGCTGTACCCCGACCGGGAGAACTACCCGAATCTGATCCCTGAGCGCTACCGGCCCCACTGTCTGCACCACGACCACGACCTGGTGCCCCGCCTGACGGAGCTGCTCACAGACCTGGCACGGTGGCGGAACTCGACCTCCGGCCTGGCGGGCGAGATGCAGCGCTTCGACTGGGCCCGGGTGGCGGGGTCCTACGACCGGGAGCTGGCCCGGTTGGCACGGTACGGTCACGCCGGAGGCGAGGAACGGGGACCGATGTGAGGGCTTGGCAGATTCATGAGGTGGGCCACTTCTCCGACGTGCTCGAACTCGTCGACATTCCGGCCCCGGAGCCCGGCCCGGGACAGGTGCTCGTGGAGGTAGGGGCGGCCGGTCTGAACTTCGCCGATCTCCTGGTGTGTCAGGGCCGGTACCAGGTTCGGAGCCCTCTCCCTCTCGTCCCGGGTCTGGAGGCCGCGGGAAGGGTCGTCGCCTCCGGCCCCGCCGTGGATCTGCCGGTCGGATCACGGGTCGTGGGTATGGTGGCGCCTCCCCACGGGGCCTTCGCCCAGTTCACACTCATGGACGCCGCCACGGCCCTGGTGCTGCCCGACACGGTGGATGACGTGACCGCGGTGTCGATGCACGTCGCCTACCAGACCGCGTGGTTCGCCCTGCACCGCCGTGGCGGAATCGGCCCGGGAGACGTGGTCATCGTTCACGCCGCGGCAGGCGGTGTGGGATCGGCGGCCCTGGAGCTGGCGGTGGCCGCCGGTGCCCGGGTGGTGGCCACCGCCGGTGGTCCGGAAAAGGTCGCCGCCTGTCTGAACGCCGGGGCGTGGCGGGCGGTGGACCATCGGAGGGCCGACTACGAGAGCCGGATCCGTGAGGCGATCGGCGAACGCGGTGCCGATCTGGTGTTCGACCCCGTGGGAGGAAGCATCGGGGAGCTGTCCATGCGTCTGCTGGCCTGGGAGGGTCGACACCTCGTGATCGGATTCGCCTCGGGGGACGTGCCCCGGGTGAGGGCCAACCACGTCCTGGTCAAGAACTACTCCGTCGTCGGGGTGCACTGGGCGGGCTATCTCGAGCACGACCCCGTGGCGGTCGCCGAGGCCCATTCCGCCCTTCTGGAACTCCTGGCCAGGGGCCGGATCCGACCGCCGGAGGTGACAGTATTGGACATGGATCGACTTCTGACCGGTCTCTCCGACCTCGAGGAGCGGCGGACCACCGGACGCCTGGTGTTGTCGGTGAACACATTCGACGGGGGCCAACCATGACGATGCCATCGGAGGGGGCTTCCCCCGATCAGCCCACGGCGACCCCCGCGCCGGCCGCCGAATGCCCCGGAGAGCTGCGGGGCACGGCGGCTCTGATCACCGGCGGTGGTTCGGGCCTGGGACTGGCGTGCGCCCGGGCCCTGCTGGCCGAGGGGGCCCATGTCACCCTGATGGGGCGTCGTACCGCGGTACTGCGCCAGGCCCGCCACGAGCTGCAGGCGGCCGATCGACACGGAGCTGGAGTCACCACCCATTCCGGGGACGTGACCAACGAGTCCCATCTGGCCTCGGCCGTGAGGGCGGCGGCCTCCCCTCGGGGTCGGCTGGACATCGTGGTGTGTGCCGCCGGTTCCGGAGCCGGCGGAGGCCCCATAGCGGCGATCGACCTCGACGAGTGGAACCGGTGCCTGGGCACCAACCTGACCGGAGCCATGCTGACGATGAAACACGCCATCCCCCTCATGGGTGAGGGCGGCTCGATCGTGGCCCTCTCCTCGATAGCAGGGGTCCTGACCCACCGGTACATGACCGCCTACGCGGTGGGAAAGGCGGGCCTGGAGATGCTGGTGCGCAACGTCGCCGACGAGGTGGGAGATGCGGGGATAAGGGTCAATGCCGTGCGACCCGGGTTGGTTCCGACCGCGTTGTCCGAACCCCTGCACTCCAATCCGGGGATCGTCGACGATTATCTGGAGCAGATGCCCCTGGGACGCCTCGGCACACCCGAGGAGGTGGCCGAGACGGTGCTGTTCCTGGCCGGTCCGCGGTCCTCGTGGACCACCGGCCAGGTGTTCGCGGTCGACGGGGGTCACACCCTCCGACGGGGTCCGGATCTGCGGCGCCGGACCCGATGAGGTCTCCGGGCGCCGAGAGGCGGGGGGATCGTTGACCCTGTACGTGGAGAGGCGGGGGGATCGTTGACTCTGTACGTGGACCGGGCGATCTGGCTCTGGCGTGGTCGCCGCTGGGCCCACCTGGTGTCCGACACGGGACCCGAGGAGCTCCATCTGGGGGCCAACGCCGTCGGCAAGCCCCGGGTCAGCTTTCAGGGCGATCACTACGACCTGCACGAGGAACAGAGGGATCGGGCCCTCGAACTGGGTGCGGTGGAGGTCGACAGTCGCGAGATCGTCCGTATCCTCCGGCGGACGGGTCAGAGACTCTCCCCCTCCCGCCGGTCGTTCGGCTGGAGTTGGTTCCACGACGACCCCGCCATGTACGGCGTCGGTGAGATCGCCGGTACCCTCAGCGGAGTGGCTCCCGAGTGGATGGTGGAGATGGTCGCCCGGGCCCTGTCCACGGGATTCTCCCCCGATGCCCGGGTGTCCCTGGCCGTCCTGACCAACGCCACGGGTTCCGTGGCCCTGGTCCGGGGTGCCATTCCCCCCGGGGGCCCGGGTCCGGCCCATCGGGTGACGGAGGCGGTCGGGGAACCACTCTGCGAATCGTGGTCCACCCTGACCGACGAGGGTCCTCTGCTGGAGCTCCTGGCGGACCGTCCGGCGACGGGACCACCGAGATGACCGGGCCCGATGCGGTCGTCGTCGGGTCGGGCCCCAACGGCCTCACCGCCGCAGCCGTGCTGGCCCGGGCCGGTCTGCAGGTCCTGGTTCTCGAGGCGGCGGATTCTCCCGGGGGTGGGGCACGCAGCTTCGACCCGATCGGTTCGGGGGCGATCCACGACCTGTGCGCCTCCGTACATCCCATGGGCGCGGCCTCCCCGGCCTTCGCCGCGTTGGATCTCTCCGGCCACGGCCTGAGCTGGGTGGAACCTCCCATCCTCGCCGCCCATCCCCTGGCGGACGGAAGGGGTGCCGCTCTTCACCGCAGTGTCGGTCTGACCGTCGAGGCCCTGGGTCCGGACGGTCCCTCCTACCGTCGTCACCTCGGTCGTCTCACCGACGGGTGGGACTCCTGGGCACCGCTGACCCGTCAACCGCTGGTGGAGGCGCTCTCCCCCGTCCCGGGTCAGTTGAGATTCGGGCTCACCTCGATGAGATCGGCGGCCGCTGTCGCCCGTGACTGGTTCGAGAACGACGTGAGCCGGGCCCTGTGGGCCGGGGTCGCCGCCCACTCCTTCGCCCCCCTGACCGACCCGATGACCGCCGGATTCGGCGTCTCGCTGATCTGTGCGGGTCACCGGTTCGGCTGGCCGTTCGCCCGGGGCGGGTCCCAGGCCATCGTGGAAGCCCTCTCCGAGGTCGTCTCCGTCCACGGGGGAAGGATCGAGACCTCCCGACCGGTGTCCTCGCTGGCCGAGCTGGAGGGGACACCGACGGTGCTGCTGGACACCTCGGCCCGGGTCGCGGCCCGGATCCTCTCGGGGAGGCAGCCCCGGCTGCGGCGGCGCGCCTACCGGAGGATGCGTCAGGGACCGGGTGTCCACAAGGTCGA
>DRKF01000335.1 GCA_011051915.1 Acidimicrobiales bacterium
CCTCTGCGGTCTTCCCGCCGATCTCCCGGTGCCGGTGGTCGTGGTGCAGCACATGCCCCCGATGTTCACCACCCGTCTGGCCGAACGGCTCGACAAGAAGAGCGCCTTGACAGTGGTGGAGGCCACCGCCGGTCTCCGACCGGAACCGGCCACCGTCTACCTGGCCCCCGGCGACTACCACATGGAACTCACCGGCGGAAGCTCGCTGGACGCGGTCACCTCCCTGAACCAGGACGAACCGGAGAACTTCTGCCGGCCCTCGGCCGACGTGCTGTTCCGGTCGGTGGCCCGCCTGTACCGCGAACGGGCCCTGGGTCTCGTGCTCACCGGTATGGGTGAGGACGGTATGCGAGGCGCAGTCGAGATGGCGGCGACCGGGGCCGAGATACTGGCCCAGGACGAGGCCACCAGCGTCGTGTGGGGAATGCCCGGAGCGGTGGCCGCCGCCGGGGTCACATCGGAAATCCTACCTCTGGGCGACATCGCCGCGGCAGTGTGTCGTCGCCTCCAGTCCGTCTCCGTGCCGCTCGGAAGGAACTGAAGTGCAGCCGAAAGCAACATCCACAGTGGGCGCATCGAGGGCCGACCTCTCGGCCTCCGATCTGGAGTTCGTGCGGAAGCTCATTCGGGACCGTGGGGGAATCGAACTCGACGCCGACAAGGGCTACCTGGTGGTGGCCCGCCTCCAGAAGGTGGTGTCCGCCCTGTCTCTGGGGACCCTGGACCAGCTCCTGGCCGAACTCCGGTCGGGCCGTCGCCGCGACATCGAGGAGGCCGTGCTGGACGCGATGACCACCAACGAGACCCTGTTCTTCCGCGACAGCCATCCCTTCCCGACCCTGGCCGAGAAGATCATCCCCCAGATCCTCGCCGACAAGGGCACCGACGACCTGACCATCTGGTGTGCGGCGGCGTCCAGCGGGCAGGAGCCCTACTCGCTGGCCATCGTGATCCAGGAGAACTTCGCCCGACTGGCCCGAGAGGGCAAGGTGCGCATCATCGCCACCGATCTCTCCCCCTCGATGATCGAGAGGTGCCGTGAGGGCCGGTACAGCCGTTTCGAGGTCAGCCGGGGTCTGCCCCCCGAGTACCTCGAGCGGTACTTCGTCCCCGACGGCAACGACTACGTGGTCAAGGACAGCCTCAGGTCGATGGTCGACGCCCGCACCCTGAACCTGACCGGTTCACTGGCCAGCCTGCCCCGGGTCGATCTGGTGATGCTGCGCAACGTACTCATCTACTTCTCGGCCCAGACCAAGAAGGAGATCCTCAACCGGATACGGACCCTGTTGCGCCCCGAGGGCTACCTGATGCTCGGGGGAGCGGAGAGCCTCGTCGGTCTGGACACCGGATACGAGCGGATCTCCTTCGATCGAACCGTCGTCTACCGACCCGGCTGACGGCCCAACCCTGCCCAACCCTTCAGGCCCGGGGTCATGCGGTCGACCGGAAACCCAGCGAACCATGTTGCCGAATTGCCAGTCTGCCAGTAGCCGTCCCCCGCAAGCTCCCAGCGAAGCCCGAACGTCCCGATCCCACGAGTTCAACCCACCGGCCGGAGCCGAAACCCGGCCCGATGCCGAGGAACCGGAAAGACCATGATCAACGATCCCCACTCAGCCCAAGCTCCCGAACTGGACGCCGAAGCCCTGAGAGAGACCTCGGCCCAACTCGTCGACGCCACCACGGAGCTGGCCGGTATCGGCCAGAGGGTGGCGATGAACGCGGCGGAGGCCCTCAAGCAGGCCGGCCAGGCCGAGGGCGACGCCAGCGAGATCGAGGGAGAGGTCGCGGGGCTGTCCCGGCTGGCCGAGGAGATCCGCGGCCGTCTGGCCCAGGTCAGCTCGGGTGCCGGAGAACTGGCCCAGGGGGCCGACACGGTCGCCAATGACGCCCGGGACGTGGCATCCATCGCCTCCAACGCCGTCTCGGCCGCCCAGAAGGCCCAGTCGGTGATAGATGCCCTCGAGACCAGCGTGGACAACATCGGCGCCCTGGTGCAGATGGTCGAGGACATCGCCCGAATGACCAACCTCCTGGCCCTCAACGCCAGCATCGAGGCGGCCCGGGCCGGGGAGGCCGGCGCCGCGTTCGGCGTGGTGGCCGGAGAGGTCAAGGAGCTCGCTCAACGTACGGCGGAGTCCAACGACAAGATCGCCAACGAACTCACCACCTTCAAGGCCGATGCGGGCAGCGCCCGGTCCGCCATCGAGGAGATCGTCGGTGTGATCGGCCAGATCAGCGAGCGGCAGTCCAACACCGCCGCCATCGCCCAGCAGCAGAGTGCCACCACCTCGGAGATCAACCGGGCGGTCGGGGAGGCCATGGGCCAGGCCGAGTCCATCGTCCACGGATCCCAGTCGACCCTGGAACACACCCGGGACCTCGTCGAGAGCCTCTCCACACTGAAGTCGGTCACATCCGACACCCGGCAGGGCACCGACGAGACCGAGCGGGCGTCCAACCGGGCCAACACCATGGCCGCCAAGATCACGTCCCTGCTGGCCGACGGCGGGTCCGCCGCCGAGGGTACGGACAACGTGAGCGGCGACGGTGGGCACATCGGCGACATCGGTGGGGCCGGAGACCTCGAGGAGCAGATCGACAAGGCCGTCGGCGTCCACGGCCTGTGGAAGGGACGGCTCTTCGACGCCGCCCGCACCGGCACCAGCGAATTCGACCCCGCTGTCGTGGCCCACGACGACAAGTGCGACTTCGGCAAGTGGCTCTACGAGGCGGTACCGGAGAAGGACCGTCAGTCGGAGTACTACCCCACGGTCAAGGAGCTCCACGCCCGCTTCCATCGCACCGCCTCGCGGATACTCGAGCTGGCGGTCTCCGGCAACAAGGCCGAGGCCCTCGTGGAGCTCGGCGCCGACGGGGAGTACGCCGCTCTGTCCCATGAGCTCTCCTCGACCCTGATGGACTGGAAGGAAGCGGCTCTCGCCA
>DRKF01000336.1 GCA_011051915.1 Acidimicrobiales bacterium
ACCGTCGCAAGGGACGCATCGTCGACCAGGAGGGGGTGAGGGCCAAGTTCGGGGTGGAGCCGGGGTCGATCGCCGACTGGCTGGCCCTGGTTGGCGACGCCGCCGACGGATTCCCCGGGCTCCCGGGGTGGGGCGCCAAGTCGGCAGCCACGGTTCTGGCCCGCTACGGCCACATCGAGGAGATCCCCCTCGACCCCGACACCTGGGACATTCCCGTGAGGGGTGCGGCTCGATTGGCCGGCACCCTGGCGGAGAATCTCGATCAGGCCCTGCTGTTCCGGAGGGTGGCGACGGTGGACCGCTCCGCCCCGGTGGGCTCCTCGGTGGACGAGCTGGCCTGGTCCGGCCCCGCCTCCTCGGTGACCGAGGTCATGGGCTCAATCGACGCTCCCCGCCTGGCGGAGCGGGCCCGGGCCGCGGCCCGCAGCCGTCGGGCCGGCTGAGTCCTCCGCCCTGCTCCGCGGACCGAGGGGGTGGTACCCGCCGTCGATGGGTTTCCGAGATCCACGGCCCCTGCTCCGCGGAGCGGGGGAGCGACGGGTGTGATGGGTGTGATGGGACCGGACCGCTGAGGTGTGCGTGTCGGGTCGGGGAGACCGGTTCAGGGAGCGGTGTGGGTCGCCAGGGCGGGCATCCAGGTGAGGCGTCGCAGGAAGAACTGCACCATGGGACCGATGGCCACCACGAACCAGATGGTCCCCGGGCCCACTGTTCCTCCCAGGATCAGGCCCGCCACGAGGACCGCCACCTCGATGGCGGTACGGACCCGCCAGATCTCGTGGCCTCTACGCGCCAGACCGGTCATCAGGCCGTCGCGTGGTCCGGGGCCCAGACCGGCGCCGATGTACAACCCGCTGCCCAGGGCGATCACCGCCGGCCCGGCGAGCATCAGCATCCACCGGGCCCCCGCAGGTGACGGCCTGTCGACCAGCTCGATGTACAGGTCGACGACCGCTCCGATTATCAGGGCGTTCATGATGGCCCCCACCCCGATGGTCTCCTTCAACCACGGAAACAGGGCCAGGAGCAGGACCCCGATACCGATCACCACCGTGCCGATACTCAGGCCGAGGATCCGGGCCACCCCCTGGTGGAGGATGTCCCAGGGGCCCAGGCCGAGGTCGGCCTGGACCATCATCCCGATACCCACACCGAACAAGACGAGCCCGGCGACGAGAAACGGAGCTCGACGAACCAGCTCACGCCAGTGGGGTATCTGGATCACGTTGGAACGATAGGGGTGAGGGGGCGGGCCACCCTCGGGCCAGGTGGCCGTTTCGCGGGGACCGGGTAGTGGAGGTCACCGCTGTGAACCTTCCCGGCTGGGGCGACGGCCGGGGCGACGCTACGCTCCATCGGCGTGTCGACTCACTCCATGGCCGATCGTCTCCGCGACCTCGCGGAGCGCAAGTCCCAGGCCCTCCAACCGGGAACCGAAAGGGCGATCAAACGCCAGCACGAGAAGGGCAAGATGCTGGCCCGCGAGAGGCTGGACTATCTCCTCGATCCCGGCTCGTTCAACGAGATCGACATGCTGGCCCGCCATCGGGCCCACGAGGCCGGGCTGACCGAACGTCCCTACACCGACGGTGTGGTCACCGGATGGGGAACCGTCGACGGCCGGAAGGTCTTCGTGTTCTCCCAGGACTTCACGGTGTTCGGGGGTGCCCTGGGTGAGGTCTTCGCCGAGAAGATCCACAAGGTGATGGATCTGGCCGAGAGCGTGGGCGCCCCCCTCATCACCCTCAACGACGGGGCCGGGGCCCGTATCCAGGAGGGGGTCGTCTCCCTGGCCTCCTACGGTGGCATCTTCCGTCGCAATGTGCGGGCCTCGGGTGTGATTCCCCAGATCAGCGTGATCATGGGGCCCTGCGCCGGCGGCGCCGTGTACTCCCCGGCCATGACCGATTTCATCTTCATGGTCAGGGACACCTCTCATCTGTTCATAACCGGCCCCGACGTGGTCAAGACGGTCACCGGTGAGGAGGTCACCCTCGAGGAACTGGGTGGGGCCGTCAGCCACTCCTCCAAGTCGGGGGTCGCCACCTTCGTGGCCGACGACGAGAAGAGTGTGCTGGACGAGGTTCGCTACCTCCTCGGATTCCTGCCCTCGAACAACCTCGAGGCACCCCCGGTCGTCGAATCCGTCGACGATCCCGACCGCGACTGCCCCTCCCTCGCCTCGATAATCCCCGAGAGCACCAACATGCCCTATGACATGAGGGCGGTCGTCACCGAGGTCCTCGACGACGGCGAGTTCATGGAGTACCACGCCAACTGGGCCCACAGCATCCTCTGCGGTTTCGGCCGGGTGGAGGGTCATCCGGTGGGAGTCGTGGGGAATCAGCCCATGGCCCTCGCCGGTGTGCTCGACATCGACTCCTCGGAGAAGGCGGCCCGGTTCGTGAGATTCTGCGATGCCTTCAACATCCCGATCCTCACCTTCGTCGACGTGCCCGGGTTTCTCCCCGGTGTCGACCAGGAGCACGGGGGCATCATCCGCCACGGCGCCAAGCTGCTCTACGCCTACTGCGAGGCCACCGTCCCCCGGATCCAGATCATCACCCGCAAGGCCTACGGCGGGGCCTACGTGGTCATGGATTCCAAGTCGGTGGGTTCGGACCTCTCCTTCGCCTGGCCCACGGCCGAACTGGCGGTCATGGGCCCCCAGGGGGCGGTGGAGATCATCTACCGGCGGGAACTGCAGCAGGCCGCCGACCCGGTGGCCCGCCGGGAGGAGCTGGTGGAGCAGTACGCCGAGAAGTACGCCAATCCCTTCGCCGCGGCCGAACGGGGCTACGTCGACGACGTGATCGATCCGGTGGACACGCGGCGCAAGGTGGTCGCCGGGCTCAGGATGCTGCGATCCAAACGCGAGCAGTTGCCCAAGCGCAAGCACGGGAACGTACCCCTCTGATGGTGCCCGACACGAGTGCGGGGGTCGTCGCGGACGGCCCGGGCCCAACCGGATCGAACCCACTAGCGATCAGGCCCACTCCCACCGAGGAGGAGGCCGCGGCGATAGTCGCGGCGGTGGAGATGCTGTGGCCCCGCCCGGTGCCGGGCCGGGTCTCCCGCGACGAGTCGACCTGGCGGTTCAGTGGCCGCTGGTGGGGTGAATCCCGCGGTTGGCCCCGTCGTCGCTACCGTTGATCGGGTCGGGCCCCGCCACCTTCTCCCCACCAGCGGCCGTGGGCGTGGTCGGGATCGGCGCAGGGGACCGCGAGGGGGAGGACCGCTTCGATGCCGCTGAGTGACCTCAAGGTGGTGGACATGGCCACCGTTCTCGCCGGGCCCGGGTGTGCCCGGTATCTGGCCGATTTCGGGGCCCGGGTGGTGAAGGTCGAGCGTCCCGGCGGTGGTGACACCCTCAGGGGCCTGGGCTGGTCGGATCATCCCGATGACGACAGCTACTTCTGGAAGATGCTGGGTCGGGGCAAGAGGTGCATAACCCTGGACCTCAAGCAACCCGAAGGTCTGGCGGCGATGAAGCGTCTGTGCGCCGAGGCCGACGTCCTGGTGGAGAACCTGCGGCCGGGGAAGCTGGAGGCTCTGGGGCTCGTTCCCGAGGAGCTGATCGCAGCCAATCCCGGTCTGGTCATCACCCGGGTCACGGCCTTCGGTCAGGACGGGCCGTACTCCCAACGCCCGGGGTTCGCCACCCTGGCCGAGGCCATGTCGGGCCTGGCGGCCATCAGCGGGCACGCCGAGGGTCCGCCGCTCCTGCCGCCCATCGCCCTCACCGATGAGGTCACAGCCCTGGTGGCCGCCTTCGCCACGTTGGTGGCGGTGCAGTCCGGTCGGGGTCAGGTGATAGACGTCTCCCTGCTGGAGTCGATGTCGCAGATGATGGGCCCACTGATGGCGGTCTGGCGCCGACACGGGGAGCTGCAGCCGCGGATGGGTTCGGGTCTGCCCTACAGCACCCCCCGAGGCACCTACCGCACGGCGGACGGTCGCTGGTTGGCGGTCTCGGCTTCGAGCTCCTCGGTGGCCGAACGGGTCATGGCCCTGGTCGGACTCGACGGCGACGAGAGGTTCGCCACCTTCGTGGGGAGGGCGGCCAACCGCCGGGAGGTCGAGGATGCGATGGCGGCCTGGGTCGAGCGTCACACCCTGGCCGAGGCCATGGCCGAGTTCGACCGTATCGACGCCGCTGCCGCTCCGGTGATGACGATGGCGGATCTCGACCGCGACCCCCACGCCGCGCACCGGGAGATGTTCGTCGAGGTCGACGGCATCACCATGCAGGGAGTCGTGGCCCGGCTGTCGGAGACCCCGGGTCGCATCAGGTGGGCGGGTCGGCCGCTCGGTCACGATGATTCGGAGTTCGATCCCGAGGATCCGTGGGGGAGCCTGGAGGGGCGCTGAACTCCGGTGATGGGCGGCTCCGCTCAGTCGCCGGCGGCGACCTCTATGCGGTCCTGGGACCAGTCCTGGGCCCGGGAGTAGGCAGCGGCGGCGCTTTCCAGCAACTCGTCGGCGCTCATGGCGTGGGCCGGGTAGCAGGAGATACCCGCCCAGACGTGACAGCCGGTATCCAGCTGGACCAGGGTCCGGCGGATCCTCTCCACCGCCCAGACGGCGCCGTTCTCCGGAGTGTCCTCCAGAACCAGCCCGAGCCGGCCCGAGTCGAGGAGGCAGGCCGTGTCACATTCCCGGATGACGGAGACCACGGTGCGGTTCACGGTCTCCTCATCGAGCCCGTTCGGTCCGCCGGCGGGGACGATCCTCATCTCCACCACCGATACCGGCTTGAGGAAGCGGCGGGCGGAGTTGATCCGACTGCGTACCGCGATCGGGAAGTAGTCGGGCCCCAGCAGACCGCGGTTGGCGTGGAAGGCGTCCTTCTCCTCCTCGGACAGCGACGATGCGGCCCTGCCGGTCGGCGGTGTGGAGGACGCCGTGGGGTCGACATCCTCGGGTTCGGGAGGCGCGTCCCGGTCGGAGGAGTGGCGGGGGGTGAGCATCACCGCGGCGCAGAGGATCGCGGTCAACCCGGCGGCCAGGGCCAGGAAGCTGCTCTCCACCAGGAGGCCCGCCACACCTATTCCGAGCCCGGCCAGTCCCGTGAGGAATCCACCGATGCTCCTGCCGTCCAGACCCGCGGTCGTCCCAGAGCTTTCCATGATGTTCCTCATCGGCACCACCGGGGCCGAAGTGAAGGCTGACACGACCCCCCACCCCGCATCCGTGTCCTGTGGGCGGTCAGGGGGAGCTTCTCAGAGGGCGCAGCTGGATCTCAGGGTCGGCGGCTCTCCACCAGCTGGGCGATCTCGCCCATGATCGTGGCCAGCTCGAAGTTCCTGGGGGTGTAGACGGCGGCCGTCCCGGCCGCCAGGAGGGCGCTCCGGTCCTCGTCGGGGACAATGCCCCCGACAACCACCGGCACCTCCACGCCGGCCTCCCGGAGAGCGGCGATGACCGTGGGTACCAGCTCCAGGTGACTGCCCGAGAGGATCGAGAGCCCGACCACCTCGACGTCCTCGTCGCGGGCGGTGGCCGCTATCTGTTCGGGGGTCACCCGGATCCCCTCGTAGACGACCTCCATACCGGCGTCCCGCGCCGCCACCGCAATCTGTTCCGCCCCGTTGGAGTGTCCGTCGAGACCCGGTTTGGCGACCAGTATCCGCGGTGGGCCATCGGGCCAGGACCGGACCCGGCGGGCGACGAGCCTGAGTCCCTCCGATGAGTGTCCCGCCCCTGACACCCCGGTCGGAGCCCGGTACTCCCCGAACACCTCCCTGAGGGTGTCCGCCCATTCTCCGGTGGTGATCCCGGCCCGGGCCGCGGCGATGGTCGGCTCCATGATGTTGGTGCCGTCCTCCGCCGCCCGTCGCAGCTCGTCCAGAGATCGCCGCACCGCGGTGTCGTTCCGGGATGCCCGCCAGTTTTCGACGTCGCGGCGCATCTGTTCACCGACGGCGGGGTCGACCTTGAGGATCTGCCCCGATCCCGAGAGGGGGGACTCGGCGGTGGAGGTGAAGTCGTTGACCCCGACGAGGATCTGCTCCCCCGACTCGATCCGTCGCATCCGCTCGGTCTGCGATGCGACCAGGCGGGCCTTGAGCTCGGGAATGGCCCGGAATGCTCCCCCCAGAGCGGCGACCTCCTCCATCTCGGCGGTCGCCCCCTCGATCAGCCCGGCGGTCAGGGCCTCGAAGACATGGGAGCCGTCGAGGATGTCGTCGTACTCGAGCAGGTCGGTCTCATAGGCGAGAACCTGCTGTATACGCAGCGACCACTGCTGATCCCAGGGGCGGGGAAGACCGAGGGCCTCATTCCAGGCCGGTAGCTGCACCGAGCGGGCCCGGGCCCTCTTGGAGAGGGTCACCCCGAGGGCCTCGAGGACGATTCTCTGGACGTTGTTCTCCGGTTGACTCTCGGTCAGTCCCAGCGAGTTGACCTGCACGCCGTAGCGGAAGCGGCGCATGCGGGGATCCTTCACCCCGTACCTCTCGGCGGTGAGTCGGTCCCACATCTCGGTGAAGGCCCTCATCTTGGCCGTCTCCTCCACGAAGCGGATACCCGCGTTCACGAAGAACGAGATGCTTCCAACGACCTGCTCGAATCTCTCGGGTGGAACCTGTCCGGAGTCGCGTACGGCATCCAGTACGTCGATGGCGTTGGCCAGCGAGTAGGCGATCTCCTGGACGGGTGTGGCTCCCGCCTCCTGGAGGTGGTAGCTGCAGATGTTGATCGGATTCCAGCGGGGTATGTGACGCGAGCAGTAGGCGATGGTGTCGACTATCAGGCGCAGGCTGGGCCCGGGCGGGAAGATGTAGGTACCCCGACTCAGGTACTCCTTGACGATGTCGTTCTGGGTGGTGCCGCGGAGCAGCTCCGGAGCCACCCCGGTCTCCTCGGCGTGGGCGACGTAGAGCCCGAGCATCCACGCCGCCGGGGCGTTGATCGTCATCGAGGTGTTCATCTCCCCGACCGGTATGCCGTCGAGGAGGGTTCTCATGTGGCCCAGGTGGGCCACGGGCACCCCGACCTTGCCCACCTCGCCCCGGGCCAGGGGATGATCGGGGTCGTAGCCGGTCTGGGTGGGCAGGTCGAAGGCGATGGAAAGCCCTGTCTGCCCCTTGGCGAGGTTGGTTCGGTACAGCTCGTTGGACGCCTCGGCGGTCGAATGCCCCGAGTAGGTCCTCATCAGCCAGGGTCGGTCACGTTTGGCCACGCCGCCATTGTCGGCTGAGGTCACCTCGCGACGCCAACGCGGCTGATCCCCGAAGTGTCCGAGGGCGGGCCGGCGCGGCTCGTCTCCCTCGCCCGGTGGGGCTTCGGGGGAGGATCCCGTCGGAGGTTCAGGTGACGGGCCGGAACGACATCGGCCGGGTCCAGATCTCGGCCAGGGGCAGGTTGACCGCTCGGGCCAGGTACTCCAGGTAGGTTTCGCGGGCTACTTCCTGGGCTCCGAGACTGGCGAGATGGTCGGTCTTCCACTGCACGTCCAGCAGAGCACCGCCGGTGCTCTTGAGCGCGTCCACCAGCGCCACCAGGGCCACCTTCGAGGCGTCGGTGGCCCGGTGGAACATGGACTCTCCGGCGAAGAAGGCACCGATGGCCACTCCGTACAGACCTCCGACGAGGGTGTCGCCGTCCCACGTCTCGATGCTGTGGGCCCAGCCCATCTCGTGGAGGCGCAGGTAGGCCCGGCGGATGTCGGCATTGATCCAGCCGTTGGAACGGACGGGATCCCCGCAGGCCTCGATCACCTCGGGAAAGGCGGCGTTCACGGTGACGCGGTACCGGCGACAGGAGCGGCGCAGGGAGCGGCTGACACGCAACTGGGAGAGAGGGAGGATTCCTCGAGGATCGGGCGACCACCAGCCGACAGTGTTGCCCAGTGGCATCGGGAACAGGCCCGAACGGTATGCCGCCAGGAGCGTCCCGGGTTCGAGGTCGGCGCCGGTGCCGACCAGACCGTTCTCGTCGGCGGTGTGCACCGGGGGAAACGACCAGCGGGTGGGAACCGGCTCGGTCGGCCCACTGGTTCTGGTGCCATTCGTCCGACCCGGGTTCCCGCTGCTCACCCGGGCATCATGCCGCGTCGACGGACGGCTTGCCATGAATGGAGATTCATCGAGCCGGAGACCGGCTCCGGGCCTGTTCGGCCTCAGTTGGATCCTGCGGCCCGCCCGGTGAGAAGGGTGCGGTGGAGCTCGGCGTAGAGGCCGCCCCGGGCGGTCAGTTCGTCGTGGGTACCCGTCTCGACCACCCGGCCCCGGTCCAGGACCACGATCCTGTCGGCGCTGCGGACCGTTGAGAGACGGTGGGCTATGACGATGGATGTACGACCCGACAGGACGTGTTCGAGCGCCTGTTGGATCAGGGCCTCGTTCTCCGAGTCCAGGTGGCTGGTGGCCTCGTCGAGAATCACGATTGCGGGGTCCTTGAGCAGCAACCGGGCGATCGACAGGCGTTGCTTCTCTCCGCCTGACAGCCGGTAGCCGCGTTCACCCACGACGGTCCGGTAGCCGTCGGGTAGTGAGGTGATCACGTCGTGGACTCGCGCCGCGCGACAGGCCTGTTCCAGATCGGCGTCGGTGGCCTCGGGTCGGGCGTAGCGCAGGTTGGCGGCAACCGTGTCGTGGAACAGATGGGGATCCTGGGACACCACCCCGATGGCCGACCGCAGCGATTCCTGGGTGAGGTCCCTCACGTCGTGGCCATCGACCAGGACCCGGCCCTCTGTGACGTCGTACAGGCGGTTGACGAGGGACGCAACGGTCGACTTCCCGGCCCCCGACGGTCCGACCAGGGCCAGCATCGAGCCGGCGGGGACCTCGATGTCCACCCCGTGGAGAACCTCGGCGTTCGGCGTGGCCGAAGCCCGGCCGGCCAGAGCCGAGGACCCCGAGGTGGGATAGGTGAACCGGACTCCCTGCATGGCTACCTCGCCCCGGGGTGAGATCAGGTCGTAGGCCCCCGGCTTGTCGTCGATCGCCCGCGGGCTGTCCAGGACCTCGAACACCCTCTCGAAGGAGACCATGGCGGTCATGATGTCCACCCGGGCGCTGGTCAGGGCGGTGAGAGGCTGGTAGATGCGGGCCACCAGCAGGGCGAGGGCCACCAGGGTTCCCGGGGCGATCGATCCCGAGACAGCCATCAGGCCGCCCACCCAGTAGATGAGCGCCGTCCCGATGGAGCCGACCAGGCCGAGGGCGATGAAGAACGTCCGGCCGTAGAGGGCGCTGCGGATACCCATGTCCCTGACCTGCCCGGCCCGGTTCTCGAACTCGTCGAGCTCGCGGTCGTGGCGGCCGAACAGCTTGACCAGCTGGGCTCCTCCGACGCTGAACCTCTCGGTCATGGTGTTGTTCATCTCGGCGTTGAGGTCCATCTGCTGCCGGGTGAGCTTCTGGAGTCGTCGTCCCACCCTCTTGGCCGGTACGACGAAGAGGGGCAGCAGCACCAGGGCGAGGAGCGTCAGTTTCCAGTCCAGCAGGAGCATGGCGATGACCGTGGAGGTGACCACCACGACGTTGGACACGACCTGACCGAGGGTGCCGGTGACCGCCCGCTGGGCCCCGATCACGTCGTTGTTGAGGCGGCTGATCAGAGCCCCGGTCTGGGTGTGGGTGAAGAACGCGAGGGGCATCCGCTGGACGTGGTCGAACAGAGCGGTCCGCAGACGGTAGATGAGGCCCTCACCCACCCGGGCTGAATACCACCGCTCGGCCAGAGCCAGAGCGGCCTCGAGAACGGCGGAGGCCACCACGATCGCCGACAGGATGTTGATGGTCCTCCGGTCGCCTCCCACGATGCCGTCGTCGATGATGCGGGCGAACAGCAGAGGCGGTACCAGCTGGAGCAGGGCCCGGGCCACGATGGTGGCCACGAACGCCCAGATCATCGGACGGAACGGCCGGGCGAACTCCCACGCCCGCTTCATCACGTGGCGGTCCAGGGAGGCGTCCTTCACGGCCTCGGGGTCGTGGCCGAGCATCTGATGGGGACTCATCCGCATAGCGGGTCAGGCTAGGGGGCCCGGCCCGGTTCACTCCCCCGCATCTGTGGCACCGTTCGCGCGTCATGGCGCGCGTTTGGTGGCAGAGATGGCGGAGTCTGGGATCTGTGGCACCGTTCGCGCGTCATGGCGCGCGTTTGGTGGCAGAGATGGGTAACTGGGTCCGTCAGGCCCGCGGGAAGGCCGAGGGAACGCCTGCGCTCGAGGAGCGGGCCGAGATCCGTGAGCTCGAGCGTGAGTTGGAGCGGATCAAGTGCGAGCGCGACATCTTGGGAAAGAGCCGTGGCCCGTTGAGCGCGATATCCTTTTCGTGTGTCAATCGAGATCGCTTCGACGCTCAAGCTCATGTATGACATCTACGAGCTCTCGGCCTCTGGCGGGGAACGCTCTGAGCGATTCGTTGCTTATCGCCAGGCAGCTGAGGAGCGGAAGCCCGTATTCGGGTACAACCCAATGACGCGGGAACCCGTGATCGACACCATCAGAGAACTGATCGATCTCGACGCCGAAGCAATCGCATCGGAAACAGCAAACGAGACCGCCGTCAAGATCGGCCTCGAGCTGGACGCCACAATGCACCTCTCCGTGGCTACGCCCGGGATGTGGACCGACCGCCTGGGGACCGAG
>DRKF01000337.1 GCA_011051915.1 Acidimicrobiales bacterium
GGCCTCGGGTGAATTCCTCGGACCACGGTTTCGGCCGGGCGCCGGTCGAGTGCCACGTCGGACGCCGTGGGGGTGATGTGGGCCGGGCGCCGGTCGAGTGCCACGTCGGACGCCGTGGGGGTGATGTGGGCCGGGTGTCAGGTGGCGGCGAAATCGGCGATCGTGCCGCCGCTGATCTCGATGAGGTGGGCGGGATCGATGGGAAAGACGTGCCTCGGGGTGCCCGCCGCCGCCCACACGACGTCGAATTCGCACAGGTGGGGGTCCACCACCGTGTCCAGTGGGGTGGAGTGCCCGAAGGGCGGCACCCCACCGATGGGAAAGCCGGTCGCCTTCCGGACCCGGTCGGCATCGGGACGGGCACAGCGGTTGACACCGAGGCAACGGGCCAGGGCATCGGGGTCGACCCGGTGGACTCCGCTGGTGAGGGCCAGAATCAGCCCGTCGTCGGCTTCGAACACCATCGACTTGACGATCTGGTCGACCAGACAACCCACCGCGGCGGCGGCGTCCCCGGCGGTTCGGGTGCCCTCGGGGTACTCGGCCACCTCGATGGGGTATCCGGCGCTCCGGGCGTGGGCCGCCACCCTCTCGGCGTTGGGGTGGAGGGCCGGAGCCTGACCGGCCTCGGAGCCTCTGGTCGGTTCGTCCATCGGTTACTGGAACCAGATCTTCTGGTACTCGCGCGACTGGGGGTGCAGCAGCAGGGCCACCAGCGCTCCGGAGAACATCAACCCGATGATGCTGAGCCCGCCGAAGTTGATGGCCATGGTGAGCCTCAGGGTCACCACGAAGTCCAGTACCGCGGCGGCGATGGCGGTTATGTAGCCCCACTTCTTCTCATTGGCGATGCCGAATCCGCCGACCGCCTCCAGCAGACCCAGAAACAGGTACTGGGGGCTGCCGAGGATCGTGAAGACGGCGCTGAAGTACAGCAGGAAGACACTTATCTGCAGGGTCTGGGGCTGATGGGGGTTGAGCCAGCGGTATTTCACCCTGCCAGTGTGGCACCAACGGAGCGGCAACAGACGCAGGGCGCCCGGTCGGGGTCGGCCGCCAGGGGGCCGTGGTGACGTGGCAGCAACGGAGCGGCAACAGACGCAGGGCGCCCGGTCGGGGTCGGCCGCCAGGGGGCCGTGGTGACGTGGCACCGGCCGGGGGCCACGCTCGGATCTGTCGGGCCGGGCAGGGTGGGTCCGCCGAGGGTCAGGGCGACTCTCGGCGGCGGCCGATGGTGTGGTGGCGGGCGGCGAGCTGCCCGCAGGCGGCGTCTATCTCGGTTCCCCGGTTGTGTCTGACGGTGGTGTTCACGCCCCGGCGGCGCAGGTCCAGGGCGAACGCCTCCACCACGTCGGGGGACGATCCCCGGGTGGGCCAACCCGGTGTGGGATTGAGAGGTATGAGGTTCACGTGGGCCGCCAGGGGCAGGGCGAATGCCGCCAGCTCCTCGGCGTCGGTCGGGGTGTCGTTCACTCCCTCGATCAGGGCCCATTCGAAGCTGATCCGCCGGTTGCGGTGGGTGCGGTAGCGGCGGCAGGCCTCGGCCAGACGGGACAGCGGATAGGTGCGGTTGAGGGGCACCAGGCGGTCGCGCTTGCGGTCGTTGGCGGCGTGCAGGGATATCGCCAGGTTCACCGGTAGATCGGCCCGGCCCAGGCGGTCGATTCCCGGCACGACACCCACGGTGGAGATGGTGATGTGGCGGGCACCGATGCCCATGTCGTCGTGGAGGGTGTGGACCGCGTCCCAGGTGGCGTCGAAATTGGCCATGGGTTCACCCATCCCCATGAACACCACGTTGTCGATACGCCGGGGAGCGGCCCGGCGGCCGGCCCGGATCACCTGCTCGACGATCTCCCCCCGGCTCAGGTGGCGGCTGAAGCCCCTCTGGCCGGTGGCGCAGAATCCGCAGCCCATGGCACATCCCGCCTGTGAGGACACGCACACCGTGGTCCGCTTCTCGTAGTGCATCAGCACGGTCTCGATCATGTCGCCGCCGGCCACCGACCAGAGGAACTTCACTGTTCCGCCGTCGTCGGACACCGACTGGCGGACATCGGTGAGCGCGGGAGGCAGCAGATCGGACACCGCCCGGCGCAGCGACTTGGGGATGTTGGTGATATCGGCCGGTTCCCTGAGATGGCCGTAGAGCCCCTCCCACACCTGATCGACCCGGTAGCGGGGTTCCCCCTCGAGCAGATCGGCGAGTTCGTCCCGGGTCAGGTCGTAGAGGGATTCGGCCATCACCCCAGGCTAGGGAGCCCGGCACCGCTTCGGCATCGCCGTGCCCGTACCCTCGGGGCCCATCCTTCGGGACCCGCTCGGCGGCGGCCACGGTAGTTTGGGGCGATGATCACGGATCACCACATCCACAACCACCATCGAGACGTCCAGGGCGGGGTCGAGAGGGCGGCGGTGTTCGGGGCCAGCGACGGTCTGGTGTCGAACGTCCTGCTGATCCTCGGTGTGGCCGGTGCCGATTCCAGCCAGGGCATCGTGAGGATAACCGGACTCGTCGGACTCCTCGCCGGGGCGATCTCCATGGCCGCCGGTGAGTACGTCTCGGTGAAGGCCCAGAACGACCTGGTGGAACGGGAGATCCAGAGGGAGAGGGAGGCCCACGCCAGTGATCCCGAGGAGGAGATCGAGGAGCTGGCCGAGCTCTACATGGACCGTGGTGTACCCGAGGAGCACGCCCAGGCGGTGGCCCGGGCCCTCATGTCGGACCCCGAGACCGCCCTGGCCGTGCACACCCGCGAGGAACTCGGCTTCTACCCCGACGAGCTGGCCTCGCCGATCAAGGCGGCGTTGTTCTCCCTGGTGGCGTTCTCCCTGGGTGCGCTGGTGCCGCTGCTTCCGTGGTTCTTCGGTGGGGGTGACGGGGCGATCATCGCCTCGCTGATCCTCGGGGTACTGGGAGCGGCGACGGTGGGACTGATCCTGGCGGTGCAGACCGCCGGTTCGAAGCTGAGGCTGATGGCCCGCCAGGTGGGCATTGCCATCGGAGCCGGAGCCGTCACCTACGGCATAGGTGCCCTGGTGGGGGTCCAGGTGGGTTGAGACACCGGGGCGGTTCCGGTACCGGGTGACCTCCGGAACAGGTCGCCCGGTGGGAATCCGGCCGGACTGAGGGTCTCAGCCCAGGATCAACGGGGTAGGTAGAGGCGGCGAACCACCCGGGGCCGGAAGCCCAGCTTTCGGTACAGCCCGACGGCGGCCGCATTGTCGGCGTCGACCCAGAGTTCGGCCCGATCGAGGCCCCGCTCCACCATCCAGCCCAGACCGGCGAGGGTCAGAGCCCGACCCAGTCCCCGACCCTGGGCGGAGGGATGGACCCCGATCACGTAGATCTCGCCCACCGGAGGGTCGCGGTCGTCGTGAACCTTCACCCAGCAGAACGCGGTGATGTCGGGTCCGTTCCCGGGGTCGGCGGGGTACAGCCGGAAACCCTCGGGATCGAACCAGTCCTCGGCCATCCGGGCCGCCAGCTGCTCCTCCGACCACCCGCTCTGTTCACGGTGCCAGGCGAAGGCGGCGTTGTTCGTCTCCAACCAGGCCCGGTCGTCACGTCCGGGTTCGAAGGCCCGGGTCTCGACCGTGGTGGTCGACCCCACGGGAAGGTCGACGTCCATCCTCAGCAGGTCCCGGGAAGGGGACAGACCGAGGTCGGCCATGGCCTGGTCGGTTGCGGTACCGGGGGAGTCGATCCACACCGCCAGACCGGGGTGGCGGTCGAGCAGTTCGCCGACCAGCCCGGCCCGTTCGCGGTCGGATCCACCCGAGATCTCCACCAGAGGCCCCGAGGTGTCCTCGGACAACCGGTGGACCATCGCGTGATCGTCGGGGGGTTGCCCGTGGGGGGATTCCTCGTTCCGGTCAGTCACGTCGGGGAGGGTAGCTGAGCCGGTCGCCGTCGGAACGCTGACCGGACGGAGCGGTGACGGCGCCACGATGGCGGCCCTCCCGGAGCCGAGCCTCTAGTGTCACCGGGATGGGAAAACCGAGATCACCCAAGGGCCGGGCCCGGGTCACCCACGAGCGCCTGGCCTCGGAGTATCCCGCCGCCTGCGAACTGGAGCACCGCAATCCCTTCGAGCTGCTGGTGGCCACGATCCTGTCGGCCCAGTGCACCGACGCCCGGGTCAACCAGACCACCCCGGACCTCTTCGCCCGGTTTCCCGACCCCGAGAGCCTGGCCGCGGCCGACCTCGGTGAGGTCGAGGAACTGGTCCATCCCACGGGCTTCTACCGCAGCAAGGCCAAGAACCTGGTGGGCATGGCCCAGTCCCTGGTCGCCGACTTCGAAGGTGAGGTGCCCACCTCGGTGAAGGACCTGACCAGTCTGGCCGGGGTGGGGCGCAAGACCGCCAACGTCATCCGGAGCGTCGCCTTCGATCTACCGGGCCTCCCGGTCGACACCCACGTCAAGAGACTCACCAACCGTCTGGGGATCACCAAGCAGGAGGATCCCGTCAAGATCGAGATGGAGCTGAACCCGATGATCCCCGCTGCTGAACGGGGAGCGTTCAGCCTCCGGCTGATACTCCACGGCCGGAGGGTCTGCCGGGCCCGCAAGCCGGCCTGTGCCGAGTGTGTCCTGAACGATTTCTGCCCCGGCTCGACGCTCTGAGCCGGGGCAGAAACCTGGGTTCGGGTCTCGGGGTGGATCAGCCCGAGACGGTGAAGCCGGTGTTCATACCGGCCTTGTAGTGGCCCTCGATGTTGCAGAAGAGCACGTAGTTGCCCGGCTCCAGGTCGAAGCCGGCGGACTCGGTGCTGCCGGCCTCGAACTCGGCTATCTCCCCGATGACCTCGAACTCGTCGCTGTTCTCGTCCACCCGGTTGCCCGAGTCGATGGTCGGAAGAGCGTCGGGGGCCAGGTCGGTCCTCACGATGACCATCTCGTGCTCGATCGTCCCGGTGTTCCTGGCCGTGAAGTCGACGGTGCCGGCCGAGGCGGAGTCGGGTGTGGGCGTGACGCTCCACTCCTTGAGCTCCACGTCCACCTTGGTACCCCCGCCCGAGGCCGAGTCGGATGAGTCGCCGTCCCCTGAGTCGCCACATGCCGCCAGCAGCAGCATCGCACCGAACAGCACAGCTATGAGGGACCACAGGGTCCCACGAGTCGTCTTCATGTTCCGCCCTTTCTCTCTCCGGGAACGGTCCGGTGGCCTTCCACCTCGAATCCGAAACCGAAGAATCGAAACAGTACACTATTGAAACCGACCGATACCGGGTGGGGCGGAACCCGTCGCCTCGGTCTCAGGGAAGGTTGCGGGCCACCTTCTCCAGGCGACGCATCGTCATCCTCAGGGTGCGGTCGACCTCGTAGAGGTCCACGGCCACGTCGTCCCACGGGCCTCCGGCCAGTTCCTCCGCCGAGGCCAGGATCCGGGTCTGGAGGTCGGCCAGGACGGTGACCATCGATGACATCTCCGCTCCGCTGGACATTGGGTCGGCTCCTCGGGTCTGAACGGCCGTTCGCCGCGAACGTGTCCCGGCAGGATAGATGGCCGTACCGCCGGACCGATGGGTCGCCTCCCGACCACGTCGACGTCGGGGAGCCCCCACAGACCCGCTTCGGGGGCCACGGGACCGGTTCAGGCCAGCAGGGCCAGGGCCTCGTCCAGCTCGGCCCGGTCCCACAGGAAGTCGAGGCGCCGCAGCACGGTGCCGTCGCGGTCGATCACGAAGATGAAGGGCTCGAACCAGGCCCCCACGGCGTCGATGATCGGTGCGGTGGGGAGGAGCTCCTGCGCCGTGGGGTGCTGGTAGACCTCGGCGTGGATCACGGCGGTGTCGGCGGGAAGTGCACCGGCCTCGTCGATCAGCAGTTCCAGCACCGGGCCACAGGCGATCTGGGTGGCGCAGAAGGCCGGGGTGCTCACGTTGAGGATCACCGGCCGTCCCGCGGCGAGAGCCTCGTCGAGGGACACGTCGTGGAAGGGGCAGGGTTCCGGCACCCGGGTGCAGACCGGATCGACGCCCTGGGGATCGGCCATGGTGGGTGTGGCCAGGGAGGGAAACGCCATTCCCGGGTGGATCAGGTCGGCCGCCCCGCTCCCCGCTATCGCCACCCCGGTCACATCGCCCAGCTCGCTGCGGAAGAGGAAGTCGTGGGGTCGGTCGGAGGCGAACACGACCTCGACGGGGTAGTAGCTCAGAGACAGGCCGTCGCCGTGGAGGGCGACCTCTGTCTCCAGAACGACGTTCGGTTCTCCCACGGGTTGGCCATCGGCTCCGGTCTCGGGTTGGTCGGTGACGGTCACCTGAACCGTGGCGGGGGCGGTGTCGGTGAGATACCCCTGTCCGTCGTTGAACGCCCACAGGGTCCGCTGTGGCGTGCCGTCCAGGGCCAGGGCGGCGGTGTCGAACAGCCGGGAGGCGACGATGGCGTTCTCGTCGACGGAGCCCGAGACCCTGTTGGTGGGCAGGGTGCCCGAGGTGGCGGTGGTATCGCCGCCTCCGCCGCTGCAGGCGGCCAGGGTCAGGGCTCCGGCACCGGCCAGGAACGACCTCCGGGTCAGAGGACCGGCCCTCAGGAGGCGACGGTTCGGGGGGGTGGCGGGACGGTGGGGGGCGGGTCCGTTTCGAGTCACGGGCCGATGGTAATCGGCACCCGGGACCAACCGAGCGGCGCCCGGGGTCATCACCCGCCGGGACCGGTAATCGAGGGGGTGTCGGGGCGCTGTGACCGGTACGATCCGAATCCCGTGTTGAACCGATTGGATCTCAGAGGCCGCCAGGGCGGATTCGCCGACGTTCTGCCCCGACCCCGGCTGGACGGCGAGGGTCCCGTGGCCGCCGTACGCTCCATCCTGGCCGAGGTCAGGAGTCGTGGTGATACGGCGTTGAGGGAGTTCACGGCCCGCTTCGACGGGGTCGAACTCGATTCCATCCGCGTCAGCGGGGCCGAGTTCGACCGGGCCGAGTCCGAGGTGTCCGGGGAGGTCCGCTCGGCCCTGGTCGAGGCCCACGCCGCCATCTCCGAATTCCACCTGAGCGAGGTTCGTGAACGTCACACCTGGTGCCGCGAGGGGGTCTCCGTCACCGGTTGGAACCAGCCCGTCGACCGGGCCGGGGTGTACGTACCCGGTGGCCTGGCGGTGTATCCGTCCACCGTGCTGATGACAGCGGTACCGGCCCGGGCCGCGGGGGTACCCGAGGTCGTCATGTGCGTGCCGCCGGCCGCCGACGGGACAGTGCCGGCACCCTGTCTGGTGGCCGCCCGGATGGCCGGTGTCTCCGAGGTCTACAAGGTGGGAGGGGCCCAGGCGGTCGGGGCCATGGCCTACGGCACGGAGTCGGTGGCACCCGTCGACGTCATAGCCGGTCCCGGCAACCGCTACGTGGCGATAGCCAAGAGGGAGGTCTCCGGGGTGGTCGGGGTGCCCTCGGCCTTCGCCGGCCCGTCGGAGATCGTCGTCATCGCCGACGGCACCGTGCCCGACACCTCGGCGGCCGTCGACGTCATCGTGCAGGCCGAGCACGGCCCCGACGGCCTGGCCTGGCTGGTCACCTGGGAACCGGACGTGGCCGACGCCGTCTGCGAGCGGATCACCGAGATGGTCTCGGCCTCGAGCCGGGTGGAGTCGATCAGGTCCACCCTGTCCGAGGGCGGCTACGCGGTCCTCGTCGACGGCCCCGAGCAGGCGATAGCCGTGGCCAACGCCGTGGCCCCCGAGCACCTCGAACTGATGTGTGCCGAACCCCGGACCCTGCTTCGGCTGGTGCGCCACGCCGGCGCCGTGTTCCTGGGTCCCTGGTCCCCGGCTTCCATCGGCGACTACGTGGCGGGTCCCAGCCACGTCCTGCCGACGATGTCCACGGCGCGGTTCTCCGGGGCTCTGACCGTCGACGACTTCCAGAAGCGGATGCACGCCATCGAGGTGTCCGAGGAGGCGTTCGACCGCCTCGCCCCCGTCGTGGCCACCCTGGCCCGGGTGGAGGGCCTGGAGGCCCACGCCGCCTCCGTGGCCGAGCGCCGGGCCTGGGCCCAGGGTGGGTTCAGGCCATGACCAGGCCTGCGGTCCGCGACGATCTCGTGGCCCTCGAGGGCTACCACTCGCCCCAGCTGGACGTCGACGTGCGCCTCAACACCAACGAGTCGCCCCTTCCCCCGCCACCGGAGTTCGTGGCCGAGCTGCGGGAGGCCGTCGGCGACATCCGCTGGAACCGATACCCGGACCGGGCCGCGACCGCCCTGCGGAAGGGGCTGGCCGAACGTCACGGGGTCGACCCCGGACAGGTGTTCGTGGCCAACGGGTCCAACGAGGTTCTGCAGACCGTCCTGTTGACGTTCGCCGGCGCCGGCCGGCGGGTGCTCACCTTCGAGCCGACCTACGCCATGCACTCCCAGATCGCCCGGACCAGCGGGGCGACCGTCGTGTCCCGCGACCGTCTGGCGGACTTCTCCCTCGACGCCTCGGGCGTGCTCTCCGCCATGGAGGTGGCCGATCCGGCCGTGACCTTCCTGTGCTCCCCGAACAACCCCACCGGAATGGCCGAACCCGCCGACCTCATCGCGGAGGTGCTGGACCATGGTCGCGGCCTGCTGGTGGTCGACGAGGCCTACGGCGAGTTCGCCGAACGCTCCGCCGTGGATCTCCTGGGCGAGGAGGTGCCACTGGTGGTGACCCGGACCTACTCCAAGGTCTGGTCGATGGCGGCGATGAGACTCGGCTACATGATCGGACCCCGGTGGCTGGTGGCCGAGCTCGACAAGGTCGTTCTGCCCTACCACCTCGATGCCCTCAAGCAGAGGGCCGGAATGCTGGCCCTGGGCCATGCCGCGGACATGGAGTCCCGGGTGGCCGAGCTGGTGGAGTCTCGTCGGTCCCTGGTGTCGGCCCTTTCGGGCCTGGACGTCGAGGTCTGGCCCTCTCAGGCCAACTTCGTGCTGTTCCGGCCCCGGCGGTTACCGGGGCGTGACGTGTGGCAGGGCCTGGTCGACCGCTCGGTCCTGGTCCGTGACTGCTCCTCGTGGCCCCGCCTGGAGAACTGCCTGAGGGTCACGGTCGGGTCGAGACCCGAGAACGAACGGTTCCTGAGCTCCCTGGAAGAGGTTCTTGCGCCATGAGCAACCCCCCGACCCCGGCATCCTCCCCACGGCGACGGGGCGAGGTCTCCCGCCGGACCAAGGAGACCTCGATCGTGCTGTCCGTCGACGTCGACGGCGGCGGCTCCCACCAGGTCGACACCGGTGTTCCCTTCTTCGATCACATGCTGGCCCAGCTCGGGCGCCACGGGGGTTGGGATCTGGTGGTCGAGGCCGTCGGCGACGTCGAGATCGACGCCCATCACACCGTCGAGGACGTCGGGATCGCCCTGGGGGAGGCCTTCGCCGCCGCCCTGGGCGACAAGGCCGGGATCCGGCGGTTCGCCTCGATCACCGTGCCCCTCGACGAGGCGGCCGTGGAGGCGGTGATCGACCTGTCGGGACGTCCCTACCTGCACTACGACATCGATCCCCCCGGTGAGAAGATCCTCGGTGATCCCCCCTTCGACCCCCAGCTGTGCGAGGAGTTCTGGCGGGCGTTCATCACCTCGGCGGGAGTGTGCATGCACCTCACGATGGTGAGAGGCCGCAACACCCATCACATAATCGAGGCCTCCTTCAAGGCGGTGGCGAGAGGCCTGCGTGACGCCGTGCGGGTCGAGGGCTTCGGGGTCCCCTCCACCAAGGGGGTCCTGTGACGGCCGGGTCCGCCGAACGACCTCTGGTGGCGGTGCTCGACTACGGCATCGGCAACCTGCGATCGGCCCAGAAGGGTCTCGAGCGGGCCGGGGCCGACGCCCGCCTGACCACCGACCACGGTCTGATCGCCGGGGCCGACGCCGTGGTGCTTCCCGGCGTGGGCGCCTTCGGTGCGGTCATGGACGCCCTCCGGGAC
>DRKF01000338.1 GCA_011051915.1 Acidimicrobiales bacterium
ACCCGGACCCCGACGAGATCCTGGAGTTCGCCCGCGAACGCCTGGCCGGCTACAAGGTCCCCCGGAGCCTGGACCTGATCGACCGTCTCCCCCGCGAGGCCCACGGCAAGTTGAAGAAGCGCCTGCTGCGCGATCCCTACTGGGCCTGACGCTCCGCCCGGCCGGTTCACCGGTCAGACTCAGAGATTCTCCAGGAACTCCAGGAGATCGGCCCGATCACCGGGCACCAGGGCCATGAAGGCCGACCGGGCCCGCTCGCCCTCACCCCCGTGCCAGAGGATCGCCTCCTCGATCGACCGGGCCCGGCCGTCGTGCAGCAGTGTGGTCACCCCGTTCACCAGGGAGTTGAGGCCCAGTCCCCACAGCGGGGGCGTGCGCCACTCGCCGGGTTCGATCCCGCTCTGGAACGTGGGTGCCGCCAGACCTTCTCCCATGTCGTGGATCAACAGGTCGGTGTAGGGCCATATCGACTGGGCCGATACCGACGCCATCTCCACATTCCCCGTACGCAGGTTCGGGGTGTGACACGAGGCGCAGCCGACCGATTCGAAGATCGCGGCGCCTCTCCTGACATCGGGGTCATCGGTCTTGCGACGGGCGGGAACCGCCAGACCCCGGGCGTAGAAGGCGGCCAGCTCGAGGGTCTCGTCGTCGATCTCGGCCTCGTCGGGCCCCACGAGGGGCGAGGAGAGGATCCCCATGTCGTTGGCGAACGCGGCGGCGGCCTGAGCCAGGACGCTGGGGGTCGTGGCTCTCCAGCCGAACCTTCCGGCCACCGGTTCACCCGTCCGGAGGTCGACCACCATCCGCACCCGGCCCGAGATCCCGTCACCGTCAAGGTCATCGGGGTCGGACGCGGCGATCAGCTCATCCTCGGGGACCGCCTCGAGCAGGCCCAGCCCGATCACCGGCGGGGCGACCCTCAGCAGGAGCCGGGCCTCGGGGTCGGTGTCGGCGATCGTGACCACCGGCGACCTCAGCGTCACCGTGCGGCCGTCGGGATACTCGACGCTGCTCTCCTCCCAGGTCACCAGAACCCTCCCGTCGGGGTGGGATCCTGTGACCGAGAAGCTGTCGAAGTGATCCCCTATCAGTTCCCGGGTCGGGACGTCGGCGGGCAGGGCGGTGAACAGCGAACCGTCCACGATCCCCGAGTCGGGGACCGGGCTGCGGCCGTTGTTGATGTGGCATCCCGTGCAGCGAGTCGCCGAATACCGCGGCCCCAGACCCTGATCGGTCGTGAAGTCGCCCTCGAACACGTCGTTGCTGTCGCCGAACGTGCGCTGGGCCTCCAGGCCCATGTTCCGGTTGGACAGGTTGAAGGACCGCTCGGAGATCTCGAAGGTGGTGGTCATTCCCCCGAGCCGCACCTCGAGGTCGGGTAGCTCGACCACCGGGATCGCGACCGACGCAGTCGGTGCGGTCGGTACGGCCGGCTCGTCGGGCCGGGTGAGCCACCAGATGCCGGTGGCCACGATCAGCACCAGGCCGAGGGCCGTCGCACCCAGCGCACCGGCCGACCACCCACTGCCGACCGGCCGGTCGTCAGGCTCCACCGGTGACAGCCGCCCGTCGAGATCCGATCCTCATGCGGTGCTACATCTCCGGAACCGAGATGTCCTCGATGGTGATGGTCGGCATCAGGTCGACAGCCGGCTCCGGAGGTGCGGTGGCCGCATCGGGCATGTTCGGTTGGGGTCCGGGGGCGGGGACCTCCGTGTAGTCGAGGGTCCCCAGACCCGATGGGTCGGGGATGGCGTAGTTGTCGACGTACTCGCCGGTCTCCCCGTCGCATCCGGCCACACCTTCGATGTCGGTGGGGGCGGAGGTGTCGAACTCGTTTCCGGCGAAGCAGTTGCCGTCGGCCTGGGAGGCCAGCAGGACCAGGTCGGTGGGATTCCCGGTCACCACGTTGTCCCGCACCTGGTTCATGCCGGCCGACCAGAGGGTCTCACCGTCGGGGAAGAACGAGACCGCTATCCCGACGTTGGCATTCCCGGTGACCAGGTTCCGGGCGATGAGGTTGTCGTTGCCGCCGGCGACCACGATTCCCACTCCGAAGGCCAGATCCCAGTCGCTGTTCTTGCGGGGCGTGGCCTCGTTGCCGTTGTCGTGGACGTAGTTGCCGGCGAAGTTGGCTCCCCTCTGGGGCGCCAGTTCCTCGCTGTTGAGGGTGTTGGGCACTATGCCCACCCGGTTGTTGCGCCACTCGCTGTTGATCACCCAGAGGTTGCCCCCCGAGTTGGTGCCGGAGTATCCCAGGGCGTTGTTCTCCGCCAGGATGTTGCTGACGATGACGTTGCACGGCTGACACTGGCCGACGTAGACCGCCGAGTCGGGATGGCCCGAGCCGTAGACGTTGTCGATCAGGCCCTCGGTGGCGTTGAAGGCGTACACACCGTAGTCACCGTTGTTGTGAGCGGTGATGTAGCTGGCCCGGTATCCGGTCAGGATGATGTCGTCGTCATAGCTGCCGGTGAAGAAGATCCCGTTGTTCACGTAGTTGCGGGTGGTGAGGTTCTCGATGGCCACCCCGTTGGAGAACACGGTGAAACCGTTGGGGCGGGTCTCGTCGAACTCGCCGTCGAGAATGACCTCGTTGCGGTCCAGCCCCCGGATCACGAGGTTGTCGGTCTCCACGATGACCGCCTCGTTGTAGACACCGGGGCCGATGAGGACGAAGTCCCCCTCGTCGGCGGCGTCGACGGCCTCCTGGATGGTGCCGTAATCCTCGGGCACCCTGAGTGCACCCAGCGGATTGTCGTCGACGGTTGTCGTCGTCGTGGCCACCGTGGTCGGCGGAGCGGTCGTCTCCGGGACCGTGGTCTGAGGCGCCTCGGTGGTGGTCGGCAGCGTGGTCGTACTCGCAGCGGTCTGGTCGGTCCCCGCCGCGGTGTCAGCTTCGGTCGAGCCCCCACCTCCGCAGGCCGCGGCCAACAGGCCGAACGAGATCAGTAGCGCCGGAATCAGTTTCCCCCTCATGGCGGGGCACACTAGGGGCGGCTCCCGTCCATCGCCAACGAGGTCGGCGATCCACCGGGGCGGAAGCCGGTCAGGGCACGACGTAGACCGTTCCCCGCTGACCCCGGTTCGGCGAACCGTGGATGCTGCAGTAGTAGGCGAAGGTGCCGGTGTCGAACACCCGACTTCCGCTGCCGCCCCCGTTGAACACGGCGGTGGCCAGGGGCTCGAAGGAACCCTCCTCGGATGGTGTCACGTTGTGGGGGTTACGGCCCTTGTTCACCCACATCACCTCGGTCCCGGCGCTGACCACGATCGACCTCTCGATGAACACGTTGTCCTCGATGACCACGGTCACCAGTTCGCGACCGGTCATGTCCACGGCGTCGTCGGGGATCTCGACGGTCCCGGAATCCGCCGCCTCCGATGTCGGGACCGAACCCACGGTGGTGGTCGATCCCGTCGAACTCGACGACGGAGGGACGGTGGTGGAAGCGGCCGCCTCGTCCTCGGCGCCGCTTCCGCAGGCTCCGAGCAGCGTCACGGCCAGGACGGCCGGAAGAAGGATCCGCACGGTTCTCATGCGCGGCAACCTAACAACCGGACGCCGGCCGACGGCAATCCCCCACCAGACCGGACACCGTGGACATCACAGTCCCCGGTGAGCCGGCCCTCCGACGCTGCTCAGCGGCGACTGCGACGACGCGACTGACCGCCGCCGGAACGCCGCCCGCCACCGTTGGCCGAACCGGAACGCCCCGAGGCCGACCGGCTGGACGCTGACCCTCCCGATTCGCCCTTGGAGACCGTCCTGGTTCGGCTCCGGCTGCCGCCGGCGCCGTTCTGTCCCTGGCCCGATCCACGCGACTGCTGGGCGCCACCGCCCTTGGGACGGCGCCGGGCGCCGGGCTTGGCCCCCTGGGAGCGGCCGTTGCGGCCCTTGCCACCGGCGGAACCGCCTCTCGACGGCTTCGCCTTGCCGCTGCCCCTTCCCCCGGGGATGGTCGGCATGTCCAGGGCCTTCTGGATCTGCCGCACCTGGGCGGTGTCGTCGGGGGTGAAGAACGACACGACGACACCATCGGCGCCGGCCCGCCCGGTGCGACCGGAACGGTGCACGTAGTCCTTGTGGTCGCCGGCCACGTCGAAGTGGATCACACAGCCGACGTCGTCCACGTGGATGCCGCGGGCGGCCACGTCGGTGGCGACCAGAGCCTGGGCCTTTCCGTCGGTGAACGCCGACAGGGCCCGGGTGCGCTGACCCTGGGACCTTCCCCCGTGGATCGGAACCGCACTCACGCCGTGCTTCTTCAGCTGACGGGCCACCCGATCGGCCCCGTGACGGGTCCGGCAGAACACGACGGTGGAGCCGTGCTCGTCCACCAGGTCCGCCGTGCGGGAGACCCGCTCGGAGCGGTCGACCTCGACGAAGTGATGGGTGGTCCGGTCCTCGTGCTCGACCTCGGGTACCACCTCGCAGCGAACCGGATCGTGCTGGTAGCGACGGATCAGGGTGTCCACATCGCCGTCGAGGGTGGCGGAGAACAGCAGTGTCTGGCGATCGGGGCGGACCTGGTCGAGGATCCTCTTGACGACCGGCAGGAATCCCATGTCGGCCATGCGGTCGGCCTCGTCGATGACCGCGATCTCGACCTCGTCGAGAACCATCTCACCCCGCTC
>DRKF01000339.1 GCA_011051915.1 Acidimicrobiales bacterium
GGGCGCCCTCCGATTCTGGGAAATCGACACCTGGAGGGCGTGGATCGCCACCAGGAAGACGTGGCGCGAGTACCGAACCGCCCGCAAGAGATGGCTCAAAAGGAAGAACCGGGTCGTTTCAGATCTCGACCGGTGCGACAGGTCGAAGGGGGAAGTTCTCCACCGAATCAGTCTTGCCGATTCCGTCGGGGAAACCGGGGTTCCATTTGAAACTCGCGGGTCTGAGGTCGGACTGGCAATTCTTCCCGGCGTGACTCTCTTCGAACAGCGCTCGCGGAATCGGCAACTCGTGTGGGTCCCCGTCGGACCGGGGACTCTCTACTTCACCAACCGCAGAATGGTGTTTCTGGGCGCCAAGAAGGTCGCTTTCCGCTACGACAAACTGACCCTTGTCGAGAAGGCGGGTAGGAGTCTGCACCTGGGGGTGTCGAACCGAAAGCGGATCCACCGAGTCGTCGGCAACATCGACGACCTCCTGGTGCTGTTGCAGGCCGTCGAGGACTACACCGGCCACCTGAATCCCGCTGACAGGTACACGGACGCCCTGGCGGAGGTCGAAGGGTCCCGGGAAGCGCACCAGGCGGATTTGGAGCAGGTGAAGAGCGAACTGGCGGCACTTCACGCGCCGGAAGTTCCTCTTTCACCGGCCTGGGCCGTCGGAGGACTCCTGCTGCTCCTTACGACTGCCGGTCTTGTCGTCGCATCCCTAATGGATGGAGGTCCCCCACGGCGAGCCGATACCGCGTCGGTCGTCGTCCCACCGACAGCGGCAGGATTCGTCCAACAGCAGCGAGGCGAGGGAACCCCCTCTCGAACCCGAACCCCGAGCTCGGCGGATCCCAGCGCGACAGATGGCGTGGGGAGCTCCAACAGCCGCGACACCGCCGACTCCGGCCCCCGCCCGACCACCACGAGCTCGGCTCCCGTTACACCGGAGTCGTCCACAGACGGGATCCACAATCTCGGGACCTCGGATGGCAGTGAGGAGGATCCGACAGCCGCGGAGTCCGGCGGACCGGAGCAGACCCCCTCATCGACAACCACCCGGTCGACCCCGAGCTCCCAGGCTCCCATCCCAGCCACGACCTCCACCACCGCGGCACCCATCGCCTCGACGACGACCTCAACCACCAGCACGACCGCAACGGCTCCGGTCGATCCCGAGCCCGACTGCGACAGCTCCTACCCCACGGTGTGTATTCCGAGCCCGCCCCCGGATCTGGACTGTGGGGAGATCGCATTCCGGAACTTCGCCGTGGTGGGATCCGATCCCCACAGATTCGACCGGGATCACGACGGCATCGGATGCGAGAGCTGACTGACCGGGGCAAACAGGCGCTGAGCCGAAGTACGCCCAGTTCGCAGCAGGCCCGACAAACTGTGAACGGGCTGACCAGCAGAGTCAGCCTTCGGGGTCGTCGACCAGGGCGTCGGCGGGGTCGGGGAAGCCGGGGCCGGCGATGACCCAGCCGAGTTCGTCGTCGGCCACCTGACACCACCAGACTCTCCGTCGGTCGAGGATCAGACGGCGGCGTCCCCGGGTGACCACATTGGCCTTCACCCGGGCCCTGAGGCCCAGTAGCTCACGGGCCTCGACCACCAGATCCTCGGGGGGTTGCCAGGTCTCCTCGAGAGCGTTCAGGGCGTCCCGTCCGCCGTGGGTCCACGCCACGGCCCGGGCCCGCAGGGCCGCGGGGTCGACACCTGCCGCCGCGGCCAGTCGGTTGAGGGGCCGCCCCACCGCCATGCGGGCCGCGGCCCGCCGGGCCAGATCCTCCGCCACGGTCAGGTCCAGACCGCTGTCGCCGGTGCCCTGCAGCACCGCCACCGCCCGGCCCGCGGCGTCGGCCGCCAGACCGACCAGGTCGGCGGCCACGACCCCGGAGTCGACCGGAGGCTCGGCGACCAGCTTCATGGGCCGTCCCGCGACCCGTGGGACCGGCAGGGCGTCGGGCAGCGGTGTCGGCTTGCGGCGGTAGGCGGTGGCCGCCGCCACCCCCGGCGCCTGGCGGGGTTTGGCTCCGGCCATGAGATCCAGGGCCGACGCCCTTCGAACCCGCAGCTCACCCAGGATGAGCTCACGGTTCCGGCCCCGCAGCAGCAGGAGCACGAAGGGATCGGCGTCGATCAGATCGGCGACGACGTAGCAGAGGGCGGCGGCGTGCTTGCAGGGCTCGGCCCAGTCGGGGCAGGAGCACTCGGGGCCCAGGTCGCCGGCCTCGGGAAGCAGCTCCAGGCCGACCTGCCGGGCCGCCTCGTCAAGCTCAGGTGGCAGTTCACCGGTGAGCAGGGCCGCGGCGTGGGCCGAACGGGAGACGATCACGTCCAGCAGACGGTCCCACTGCTCGTCGCTGAAGGGTCGGACCGACAGCTGGGACCGGTACAGCTCGGTGCCCTCGACGTAGGCGGAGATCAGGCCGGGCTCGACCTCGAGATGGCGCACCCTCTCCTGGCGGGCGTAGGTGCGGCCCCGGGGCAGACGGTTGGGATCGACCAGGGCCCGGTTCTCCAGGGCGTCCAACCACGCCTTGCCCCACCAGGTGTGTCCGAACCGGCGGGCCATCAGTCCTCCCCCCGGGCCTCGGTCTCACCGAGCTGCACCAGTTCGGCCAGTTCCTCGTCACC
>DRKF01000340.1 GCA_011051915.1 Acidimicrobiales bacterium
ATGACGATGTTGCCGCCCACGTGACCGGTCTTCAGCAGCACCCAGGTGAAGGCGGCGTCGAGGTCTCCGGGCCCGGCGGCGGCGTTGGCCCAGTCGATCACCCTGGGTCCCTCGGGCGTCAGGATGACATTCTCGGGATGGAAGTCGAGGTGCAGCAGGGAATTCCCCGGAGCCACGTGTTCGAGGAAATCGGGAGGCTCGATCTCGGCCAGACGCAGATGCAGACGGCCGAGCAGACGGGCGTGACGCCGTGAACGCCACGGATGGGCACCGAGATCCTCCAGCATCGAGGGACCGTCGAGGCGGTCCATCACGATGGCGGTGGGGTCGTCGTGGTCGTACACACGGGGAACGGGGTACCCGTGGTCGGCGGCCCACTTCATGACCGCCTTCTCCCGGCTCAGGTCGCGGCCGTCGTGGGTGGTCCGGATGACCTTCCCGGGCCCGAACTCCCGGATGTCTCCGTCCCGTCCGTGACCGATCAGGGCTCCGGGCGTGGGTGGTGGCTCCGTCGGGGCCTCGACCGGAGCCTCCTCGGGGGTCGTCCCGGTGGGGTCGCCCGGGCCCGATGGTGACGGGTCGTCGGCGGCCGGGCGACTCTCCAGGAGCTCCTTGAGCTTGCCGAGGTTCTTCCGCCATATTCGGGTCAGTACCGGCTTGGCGACGATCTCCCCCACTCGTCCCCCGAACCAGGCCGGCAGCCGGAGTTCCTCGTCCCACGTGATGCTGGTGCGGTCGCCCATGTCGTCGAGGGTTATTCGTCCGGTTCCCCGGACCGCTCCGCTGTGCTCGACACCGATGGCCTCGCCCTCGACCCACTCGGTGACGGTCATGGTGTCGACGGTCCGCAGCAGCCCGAGGCGGGTCTTCACCCGGAATCGTGTGCCGACCCCCTGGTGGCCCTCGGTCTCGAATCGGATCGATTCGGCGTCCGACATCCAGTCCACATGGTGGGCGATGTCCTCCACCTCGCTCCAGACCCGGCTCCGGGGAGCCTCGATTTCGGTGCCGACGTGAATACGCATCAACTGAAGTGCACCACATCGGCGGGCCGTGTGCAGGTCCGGGGGTCAGGGATCCCGTCTGTAGACGCTGACGTGTCGGGGGGAGGTGGGGCCGAACGGTCCCCGATCCCAGTCCCCCCAGCGGGCCACCGGCCGCAGTCCGCATCCGGAGGCCATCTCGTCGAGCTGCTCGGGATGGAGATAGCGGACCATCCAGGGGCGCAGCACCACCTCACCCGTGGGTGCGATGTGAATGTGCTGGCCGGTGATCGTCTGCCTGGAGGGGTCCCTGATCGTGGCGTTGAGGATCCGGCCGCCGTCGGGTGCCGTTCGCTCCTCCACGCCCCGGTCGCCGCCCGTGCGGTCGCCGCCCCGGTCCTCGCGAGCGGGGGTGAAGGCCTCGATCACCAGGACGCCGGCGGCAGTCAGGCGCTCGGCGATCATCATCAGGCAGGACCTCTGGGAATCCTCGTCGACGAGATTGAAGAAGGTGTTGTAGGCGGCGAACACCACCGAGAACGGTCCGGCCGGAAGGGTGCGGCCCATGTCACCCAGATGGGGGACCACCGTGCCGGCGGGGTCGTGGGCCCTCAGCCGGGCCAGCATCTCGGGCGAGGCGTCGATCCCGTGGACCTCGTGGCCGGTGCGGGCCAGAGGAAGGGCCAGACGACCGGTGCCCACACCCAGCTCCAGAATCGGGGCGTCGGCTCCCGTCTCCGTGGCCAGCGAGGATATGAGCGCGGTGGTGGCTTCGACATCGGTCACCCGGTGGTACCACTCGTCGTAGACGTCGGCGAAGGCTCTCCCGTAGGTACCGGCCCCGTAGGTGTCGGTGGGGGAGGGATCGTCGGTCGTGGGATCCCGGCGTCTCGGCATCGGGACATTCTCCATCCTCGAGGGCCGGGGAGACTAGTCTTCGGGCCGTGACGATCGCGGGGGTGGCCGGTGTCGGCTGGGGTGTGAGACACCGGGACCTGGTCCCGAGGAACGTGGTCGAGATACTCGACGAGTCCCTCGACACCCTGGTTCGCCGTCCCCGGGAGATACTGGCCGCAGCGGCGATCACCGCGGTCCCGGTCGGGATCCTCACCGGCATGGCCACGGCCCGCAACGCGGTGGGATTCGGTGACGCCATCTCCAGCCTCGATCCCACCAGCCAGTCCAGCCTGGGCTTCGGCGACGGAGGTGGTGTTCTGACGATCACCGCGGCACTCGTCGGCTCCGTTCTCTACGGGGTCACGGCCTGGATGGCCGCCACCATGGTCATGGCGGAACTCCGGGGTCTTCCCTGGTCGGTGGGTGGAGCCCTCAAGGGGGCGTTGCGGAACCTCTGGAAGATCCTGGGCGCCTGGTTCATGGTCCACGCCCTCGAGGCCCTGGGATTCGTGGGGATGGGTGTGGGAGCCCTGGCCCTGATGGTCATGTACACGGTCACCGTGCCCGTCATGGCGCTGGAGGGTCTCGGCCCGGCGGCGGCCATGGGGCGATCCTGGCGGCTGAACCGGGGTTCGTTCTGGCGGATGGTGGGCCTGCAGTTGGCTCTCTCCCTGGTGATCCAGGCTCTGGGTGTGATTCTGGATTTCGTACCGCTGTTGGTCATCGATCTGCTGCCGGGCTGGGCGGTGGTCTACTTCACCGTCGCCACCGGCGCCCTCTCCGCCCTGGTCGAGACCGCGGTCACCGCGGCCCTGCCGGTCCTCATCTACCTGGATCTCCGGGTTCGAAAGGAGGGACTCGACCTGGAACTCGAGTTGGAGCGGAGGTTGGCGGCCCCGACCCCCGCGAGCCCGTCGCGGTGATCGGTCCCACCGTCGCCGCAGTCCTGGTGGCAGCAGGGGAGGAGGGTCCCGATGAGCTCCGGAGACGGGCCGGGGAGATCCTGTCGCGGCGTGAGTTCGTCCCACCGGGGGAGACACTGGTGGAGCGGGTTCTGGGGTGGATCGGGGAGCATCTCCTGCAGTTCTTCGTGAATCTGGCGGGAGGAGGGGGAACCGCCACCGCTCTCGTGCTCTGGGCCCTGCTCGGAGGACTGGTGACCCTGGTCGTTCTGCTGGCCGGCCGCTCGGTCGGCCGGTTCACCCTGCTGCCCCGGCCACAGCGGAGGGGCGAGGAGAAGGTATCCGGCACCACCGAGCCGACGGCGGAGGAGTGGTTGGAGCGGGCCCGGCGGGCCGAGACGGAGGGAGACTGGGAGGCTGCGACCCGGGCCTACTACCGATCGATGATCGCCGAACTGGCCCGTCGCGAGGTGGTCGACATGGCCCCGGGGTCCACCCCCGGACAGTGGATGGTCCAGACCCGGGAGAGAGGGCCCACCGTCGTACCTCCCGTCGAGGAGGCCACCGACATCTTCGAGACGGTCTGGTACGGATCCCGCACCGCCGATCCCGACACGGCCCGGACCGTGGCCGGTGATGCCCGTCGGGTCGGCGAGCAGGCGCGGGTGCGGGTGCGGCGATGAGGGCGGTCGGCGATTCCCGTCGGGTCGGTGAACGGGTGCTCGTGACGAGTGGCGGGCGGCGATGAGGGCGGCCACCGATTCCAGGTCGATCTGGCTGGTCGTGGTGCTGGTCGCGGTCGCCGCCCTCGGGGGTGCCGTCCTGGTCGGGCGTGGGGCCCGGGGTCGCGGCGGCCCGCCTCTGGATCCCAGATCCACCCGGGAATCCGGTACCCGTGGTCTGGTGCTGCTCCTTAAGGAGACCGGTCGAGACGTGTCCAGCGGTCCGGTACCGTCCGAACCGGGCGACGATGTGCTGGTCGCATTCACCGGGCTCATACCCCCCGAGCAGCTGGAAGATCTGCTCGATCGGGCCCGCTCGGGGTCCACCGTGGCGTTGATCGGGAGGTCGATGCCGGTGGCCGACGTCAGGGTCGTCGACCGGGGCACCGTGGAACCCGAACCGGGATGCCCCCTCGGTGACCTGGGCCGTATCCGCTCCCTGCCACAGGGTTCCTACTCGGGGGTCGAGATCGTCGACGGTAACGGAAGCGGGTGTCTGCCCGTGGCCGGTGGGGACGGGCGGCTCGTCTACAGGGGGGCACTCGGTGAGGGACGACTGGTGCTGATCGGTGCCTCCGAGCCCTTCACCAACGGCAGCCTGAAAGAGGACGACAACGCCGCGCTGGCGGTCTACTCACTCGGTCTGGTCGAGGGTCCCCTGAGGTTCGTGGTCCCTTCCATAGGCACGGGCGAACGCACGCTGACCGACCTCATAGATGATCCGGTGTGGGCCGGGCTGTTCCAGGCTCTGGTGGCGGTGGTGCTCTACTCGCTGTGGCGCAGCCGGCGACTCGGCAGACCCGTGGCGGAGACCGATCCCGTTGAGATCGACAGTGGGGAGCTGGTGGTGGCCGGAGCCCGGCTGGCGGAACGGGCCCGGGGCCGAGGTGTGGAGATCGAGCTCATGGGCCGGAACCTCGACGACGCCCTGCGGCGGAGGTGGGGTCTGAGCATCCGGACCGATCCCGCCGTCGTGGCCGAGCGTCTCGGCCTGGACCCCGAACGGGCGGCCATCGTCCGCCGGGCCCAGACCCGGCCCCAGGCGGGGATCGACGAGGACGGGTTCGTCTCGTGGGTCGCCGATGTCGTCGAGGCCACCCGCATGGTCCTCGACCCCCGAGGGGCGGGAGCCGTCCCCATCCCGGACCCCGTCACGAAGTCGTCATCGAACCAGCGGAGCACCGAATGAGCGAGACCGTGTCCACCGAAAGGACCCCCAGAGAGGCCCTGGCCGATGTGAGATCGCAGGTGGCCAAGGTCGTGGTCGGCCAGGACGGGGTCGTCTCGGGAATACTGACCGCCCTGCTGGTGGAGGGCCATGTTCTCCTGGAGGGGGTTCCGGGGGTGGCCAAGACCCTCATCGTCTCGACCCTGGCCACGGCCCTCGACCTCGACACCCGCAGGGTCCAGTTCACTCCCGACCTCATGCCCAGCGACGTGACCGGGCAGTTGGTCCTCACCCCGGGTGGTACCGACTTCATGTTCCGACCGGGACCGGTGTTCACGAATCTGCTGCTGGCCGATGAGCTGAACCGCACCCCGCCCAAGACCCAGGCGGCCCTGCTCGAGGCCATGGAGGAGTCCCAGGTCTCCACCGGTGGCGTCACCCGGTCCCTCCCCGATCCCTTCATCGTCGTCGCCACCCAGAACCCGATCGAGTACGAGGGGACCTACCCGCTGCCCGAGGCCCAGCTGGACCGGTTCCTGTTCCAGCTTCCGGTCCGCTATCCGAGCGTGGACGACGAGATCGCCATCCTGAGACGCCACGACGAGGGCCTCGATCCCCACGACCCGGCGGCGGCGGGAGTCACCGCGGCCGCCGGGGCGGGGGATCTGGCCGCGGGCCGGGCCGAGGTCCGGGAGGTCGAGGTCGCTCCCTCGATCCTGGAGTACATCGTCACCCTGGTGCGGGCCACGCGGGAGTCGGGCCCCGTGGAGCTCGGTATCTCCCCCCGGGGGGCGGCCATGCTGCTCCACGCGGCCAAGGCCTGGGCGTGGCTGTCGGGGCGAAAGTTCGTCACTCCCGACGAGGTTCAGGCCATGGCCCGTCCGGTGATGAGACACCGCATACGTCTCCGGGCCGAGGTGGCCATAGAGGGCACCACCCCCGATCAGGTGATCGAGGGCATCCTCCGGGCCGTACCGGCGCCGCGGTGATCGTTCCCGGGCCTCGACTCTGGTGGGCCGGATCCGTGGCGGTTGTGGTAGCGGTTCTGCTGGTGCCCGCGGCCGGAATCGGCTGGGGTCGGGCCGTGGCGTACACCAGTGCGGGGATACTGGTCCTGGCGCTGGTGGATGCCGTCCTGGCGGGTTCGCCCGGGAGGGTGAACATCGTGAGGGACTTCCCGCCGGCGGTGGTGCTGAACTCGCACGCCACTGTCGCCTGGTCCTTGAGCCGCAGGGGCCGGACCCGGCGCCGGGTCGCGGTGGCCGACGCTCTGGCCCCCTCCCTGCGGTGCGAACGCAGATTCTTGGCCCGCGTGGCGCCCAACTCCACCGTGAGAATCGAGCACTCGTTGAACCCTTCGCGGCGGGGACGCTTCGAAGGGGATGCCCTGACGGTGCGGGTGTACGGCCCCCTGCGTACGGCCGGCCGGCAGAGGACCCGCTCCGATCCGTACGTGCTCAGGGTCCTGCCCGAGTTCCGCTCCCGGCGGGAGATCGAGATCCGCATGCGTCGGGCCCGTCTGCTCGATGTCGGGTCGTTGTCGGTCAGCGCCCACGGTGGCGGCACCCAGTTCGACCATCTCAGGGAGTACGGCGTCGACGACCAGTACCGGAACATCGACTGGGCCGCCACCGCCCGGCGCGGTCACCCGATAGTCCGGGCCTACCGGGCCGAGGAGCACCGCACGATGGTGGTGGTCCTCGACAACGGACGTCTCATGGCGGCCCGGGTCGGTGGGGCGACCCGCCTGGAACACGCCATGGACGCCGCCATGGCCCTGGACACGGTGGCCTCCCGGCTGGGGGATCTCACGGCCCTGCAGACGTTCGACCTCCAGGTGCACCCCATGGTCCCCGCCGGCCGCGGGCCGGCCCACCTGGGGCGCTTCACCGAGTCCCTCTACACCCTCGAACCGGTCCTGAGCGAGTCGGACTACCAGCTCATGGCCGAGTACCTGGCGGCCCGGCTCAGCCGTCAGACGCTCATTGTCGTGTTGACCGACCTGGTGGACCCGGTGGTGGAGGCCACCATGGCCCGGGCCGTGGCCACCCTGGCCGTGCGCAACCGGGTGGTGGTCGGGGCCATCACCGACCCCCAGGTGGCGGAGTGGGCCCTGACGGTTCCCGAGGACGCCGAGGCGGCCCATCTGACGGCGGCGGCCGTGGCCGGGATCGGAAGTCGGGCCCGGGCGGCCCGGCGGCTGCGAAAGGTCGGGGCGACGGTGGTGGACGCCCCGGCGGGGAAGCTGGCCACCCGTCTGGTGGACAACTACCTGGAGACCAAGGCGCAGGGCCGCTGGTGATCGGCGGGTGACCAGCCGGTCAGGCCGGTGTCAGCTCCGGGGAGACCGGGGCGCAGGGCCGCTAGTGATCGGCGGGTGACCAGCCGGTCAGGCCGGTGTCAGCTCCGGGGAGACCGGGGCGCAGGGCCGCTGGTGATCGGCGGGTGACCAGCCGGTCAGGCCGGTGTCAGCTCCGGGGAGACCGGGGTGTCGTGCTGTCGGTCGGTGGTGGGTGATTCGCCGATCAGGCCGGTGTAGCCCAGGGACACCGCCCTCGAACCCCAGGCGGCTATCCAGATCCAGAAGGCGGTGAACACCGCGATCCCGATGCCCACCCGTCCCACGGTGGGAAGGTCGCTGGGTGTGACGAAACCCTCGATCAGACCGGCGGTCACGAACATGGGTATCAGACCCAGCACGACGGTCACCGATCGATGACCCTGTTCGGCCAGGGAGGTCAGGCGGGGACGATCGCCGGGGTCGATGATCGACCATCCGAGGGCCAGACCCGCCCCTCCGGCCACGACGATGGCCGATATCTCGAGCAGCCCGTGGGGCAGGATCAGACCCCAGAACAGCCCCGACCTGCCGGCGAACGTCATCAGACCCACACCGAACCCCAGGTTCAGGCCGTTCTGGACCAGCAGGAGCACCGTGGGCAGGCCCAGAAGCACCCCGGCGGCGAAGGCCAGGAAGGAAACCTGGATGTTGTTGACCAGCACGCCGGTGGAGAAGGTGGCGGCCGGCTCGGAGGAGTAGTAGTCCTCGAAATCGCCGGCTACGTAGGCATCGCGCACCTCGGCGGGGGCCGAGGCCTCCAGCGCCACACTGCTGTTGGCCAGCCAGACGCCCATCACCGCCGCGGGCACCACGAACAGCAGGGCGGCGACGAGGACCGCCCGGCGGTGAAACCACACCGCGGCGGGAAACGTGATGGAGAAGAAGTCGCCGAACGCCCGTCGGGGAGACCGCCGGGAGCCGTAGATGACGCCGTTGGCGGCGCCGACCGTGCGGGTGAGGCGGCGGATGAGCTCCCGATCGCGGTAGTGGGTCTGCACGTGGGCCAGGTGGGCCGAGGCCCGCAGATACAGATCGAGCAGCTCACCGGCCTCGGCCTGGTCGAGGCGTCCCGCCCCCGTGGCCCGCCGGGCCAGGGAGTCGAGGCGATCCCACTCCGCCGAGTGAATCCTGACGAACTCATCGATCAGCACGAGCGCCACGGTACCCGAACCATCCCGCGGGCGACCGGGCACGAGCACTGACGCCTGGGCCGAGGAGCGCGCCACGGTACCCGAACCATCCCGCGGGCGACCGGGCACGAGCACTGACGCCTGGGCCGAGGAGCGCGCCACGGTACCCGTCGGCCACCAGGGGCGAGCGGCTACATTTGTCACCGGGTGGACCGGAACCGAACCGGCGAGTCGGAGGCCGAGTGGGAACGACGGATACGCATGTCTCGCCGGGAAGTTCGAGAGGCCGCGGTAGTTCGAGAGGCCGCGATAGTTCGAGAGGCCGCGGTAGTTCGAGAGGCCGCGGTAGTTCGAGAGGCCGCGGTAGTTCGAGAGGCATTGTCACCCCCGAGGGGGTGCTGCTGGCTTTCGAGCCCGCCGGTCTCGCCTCCCGCACCATGTCCAAGTCCCTGGACCTGGCCGTTCAGTTCGGGATCCTCCTGGCGATCTTCTCCGTGGCGGGTGTCGCCTCCCCGAACTCGTCGACGACGGGCACGCTGGTCGTGGTTCTTCTCATCATCATCACCGCGGTGGTGCTCTTCGTGTACCCGGTGCTGATGGAGAGGTTCAACGGAGGTCGGACCGTCGGGCAGATGGCGGTGGGGCTGAGAGTGGTGAGGGTGGACGGAGGTCCGGTCGGATTGGGGGGATCGGCGGCCCGGGCCGCCCTGCTCCTGGTCGACCTGTACGCCTCGGTCGGTGGCATCGGGGGGCTGGCCATAGCGCTGACCCGACGCCATCAGAGACTGGGCGACATGGTGGCGGGGACCATGGTCATCCGGGAGAAGACCGGCTCGGTGGAGACTCCACCCCTGTCGACGGCGCTGCCGCCACAGTTCGCCAACCTGGCCGACGCCCTCCCCCTGGAGAAGATCGACGTCTCAGATCTCTCCCTGGCCCAGGAGGTGCTGCGACGCTCGCTGGCCAGCGAGGCGGGTTTGGTCGAGCTCGTGGACCGGGCCGCGGATCTCCTCGACCGCAAGATGGGTGGGGTGAGGCCCCGACGGATGCCGAGGGCCACCTTCCTGACAGTGGTGCTGGGAGCGGCGGCGGCATCGCCCGAACGGGTGGGACGCTCGCGGATCACCCCGGGTTCGGGTACCGACGCCGCCGAGCGTCCCGATCGCACGGTGCAGGCCATGGAGGAGTTCCCCGTGGCCACTCTGGACCAAGGTCCGCGGCCGGCGCCGCCCGGGGAGTCCGTTGCCGACACCGGTGACCCGGGACCCGTGTCGCCGGGGTCGGCGCCGCCCGGGGAGGCGCCTTTCTGAGAACGGGGCCGAGCCCTTCGTAGACTTCGGTCGTGGAGACTTCAGCCGATTTCCCCGATCCCGTCTCGTACCTGGACTGCGCCGCCACCGTGCCCATGCGTCGGGGGGCCATCGAGGCCATGCTGCCGTACCTCGATCGCTGGTTCGGCAACGCCAGCGGAAGTCACCGCGTCGCCCGCGAGGCCCGTCGAGGCCTGGAGGAGGCCCGCGATGCGGTGGCCCGGGCCACGGGCCGTAGTCCCCACGGGGTGGTCTTCACCAGTGGCGGCACCGAGGCCGACAACCTGGCCGTGAACGGTATTCTCCAGGCGAGAGGCGGCCGGGCGGTGTGCAGCGCGGTGGAGCACCACGCCGTCCTGGACCCGGTGAGAGCCTCCGGCGGTGAGGTGATCGGCGTCGACCGC
>DRKF01000341.1 GCA_011051915.1 Acidimicrobiales bacterium
GATGAGCTTGCGGGCCGCACCCAGAGCCTCACCCGAGAGGGTGGTGCTGTCGGTCCTCATGTAGGTGATGTAGCCGCTCTCGTACAGCCTCTGGGCCGCCCTCATGGTGCGGGAGGAGGAGAACCCCAGTTTCCGGCCGGCCTCCTGTTGGAGGGTCGAGGTCATGAACGGGGCTCCCGGGCGTCGCCGGTAGGGCTTGGACTCGACCGAGTTCACCTCGAGTTGGCGACCCCGGAGGTCCTCGACGAGCCCCGTGGCGCTCTCGCGGTCGAGGACCACCACCCCCTCGCGGACCTGACCCTGCTGGTCGAAGTCCTTTCCCGTGGCCAGGCGGGCCCCGTCCAGGGCCACCATCGAGGCCCCGAAAGGCCGATCGGCGTTGCGACGGAAGCTGCCCTCGATACCCCAGTAGTCGGCGGTGACGAACGCCATGCGTTCTCGCTCCCGCTCCACGATGAGCCTCACCGCCACGCTCTGCACCCGGCCGGCCGACAGGCGGGGCATCACCTTCTTCCAGAGCACCGGCGAGACCTCATAGCCGTAGAGACGGTCGAGGATCCGGCGGGCCTCCTGGGCGTCGACGAGACGGCGGTCGAGGTCGCGGGGGTTTTCGATGGCCTCCCGGATGGCCCGGGGGGTGATCTCGTGGAAGACCATCCTCTTGACCGGAACCCGGGGATTGAGCACCTCCTGGAGGTGCCAGGCGATGGCCTCCCCCTCACGGTCCTCATCGGTGGCGAGATACACCTCGTCGGCTTCCTTGAGAAGCGACTTCAGGCGACGTACCTGCTCCTTGGCCCGTCCGGTCACGACGTACAGGGGCTTGAAGTCGTTCTCGGTGTCCACCCCCAGACGGGCCCAGCTCTCGCCCTTGTAGGTCTTGGGGACGTCGGCGGCCGAGCGGGGAAGGTCGCGGATGTGTCCGACGGAGGACTCGACGATGTAGTCGTTCCCGAGGTAGCCCGCGATGGTCCGGGCCTTGGCCGGGGACTCGACGATTACAAGTGGCTTACCCAAGGTGATTTCTCCGGGGATCCCTCTGGATCATGGTGTAGCGGGCGTCGGACGTGTCGTGAACGGGGAGCGGCGGTCCGGAACGATCCGGTCGGTGTCGGGCTCGTCGTCGGAAGGTCGCGATTCGAAGCTCTCCGATTCGTATTTCTCGGCCGGACGGTACAGGACTTCAGCCTCTATCCGACCCCGTCCACCGGTAGACCCGCCTCGGCGAGGGCCCGGCGACGGCTCATTTCGGCCACGACGAGGACGATCACACCGGCCACCACGGCTCCGATCACGGCCCCGATCAGGTCGGACCCGACCGGGGCCCCCAGAGAGACGTTGTCGATCCCCTGGTCCCCCACCGGCCAGGGCCACAGCACCCGCAGTGAGCCCACCATCACACCCACGAGGACCGCCAGCACCGTGTCGCGATGATTGCGCAGCAACCAGTGCAGCAGGGTGGAGAACGACGCCAGACCGACCACCGCTCCGACCCCGAAGGTGGCGATCACCGCCAGGTCACGGTCGTCGACGGCGGCGGTGACGTGGTCGTAGAGACCCAGCATGAGCAGGATGAACGAACCGGACACCCCCGGCAGGATCATGGCGCAGATGGCCAGGGCTCCGGCGGCGAACACCACCGGCAGGGGCGGGTCGTCCACCGCCCCCGACCTCAGCCCGAGAACGAAGAAGGCCACCACCGTCGATCCCATGAGGACCAGGGCCCGCAACCGGTCCTTCTCCCGGATCTCACCCCAGGCGACCCGGGCCGAGGCGGCGACCAGCCCGAAGAACACGGCGGACACCATCACCGGATTGTTCTCGATCTGGCTCCGGAGCCAGCCCACCAGTGTCACCACCGCCAGGCCGATCCCCCCCAGCAGAGCCAGCAGGAACACCCAGTCAATCGCCCGGAGCCGGTCCCAGCCGGGCCCCAACCGCCCTCGGATCAGCAGGCTCAGGGCGGCGGCTCCCTCGCGGATCTGTTCGATGAGGTACTCGTATATCCCGAACAGCAACGCCACCGTTCCACCGCTCACCCCCGGGACGATGTCTGCCGCCCCCATGGCGAACCCGCGCCCGATCTGGGCCAGAATCTTTCTCGGCACGAGGCTCGACGGTACCGGTTCGATTCGTGCCTGCTGTTTCAACTGCTCGTTCAGCAGATCGTCCATCCACCCTCCACCCCCGCTCGATCCCTCAATCTCACCCAGGCAGGTCCCGATGTCAGATACCTCCGAACACCCGATCAGCAGCTTCCCGGTTCCCTCCCTGGAGGAGCTTCCCGATGACATCAGGGACCTCATCGTGGCCGTTCAGGACAAGAGCGGGTTCATTCCCAACGTCTTCCTCGTACTGGCCCACCGCCCCGATGAGTTCCGGGCCTTCTTCGCCATGCACGACGCTCTCATGGATCGGGAGAGCGGCCTGACCAAGGCCGAGAAGGAGATGGTGGTGGTGGCCACCAGCGCGGCCAACGACTGCATGTACTGCGTCGTGGCCCACGGGGCGATACTGCGGATCCGGGCCCGGAATCCACTGATCGCCGACCAGGTGGCCATCGACTGGGCCAAGGCCGACATCACCGACCGTCAGCGGGCGATGCTGAGGTTCGCGGTCAAGCTGGCCCTGGACCCGGCCGCGGTCAGCCCCGAGGATCACGCCGAGTTGGCCGAGCACGGCTTCAGCCGGGAGGACGTCTGGGACATCGGGGCCATCACCTCCTTCTTCGCCCTCTCCAACCGGATGGCCCATCTGACGTCCATGAGGCCCAACCCCGAGTTCCATACCCTCGGCCGCTGACCCCCCCGCGCCCCGCAAAACCCCATCTGTGGCATCTACCGCACCACATAGGACGCGCCCGGTGCCATAGATCGTGGGGTTGGGGGGCGGGAGGAGGGCAGCCTTCACCTTTTCTTCACCGGGTCGATGGTCTACTCAGGTCGACACGCCGAACAGCCGATCACCCGACGAACCCGATCTCCGAGCCGTCGGAACCACCTGCAGCCGATCACCCAACGAGTCCCAGCCCCCAGCCGTCGGGACCCCGACGCAGATCGGGGGCAGACTGTGTGCGGACGGTCATCGCGAATCCATCGATTCCACCCCCCAGTGAAAGCAGCCAACCATGAACCTCGGAGCCCCCGAACTGCTCATCATCCTCGTAGTAGTACTGCTGCTCTTCGGGGGGTCCCGCCTCCCCAAGCTGGCCCGCTCCCTCGGCGAGGCCCAGAAGGAACTGCGGAAGGCGGGACAAGCTACCGATTTCGACGAATGAGGCGATCCCGCTGGCTCTGACTGGTGCGATCATGGCCACATGGATGAGAAACTGCTCCTGGCCGGAAGTGCTGTCACCGCGGGATTGTTGCTTGGTGGTCTACTGGCCTTCGGCCTCAGAAGATGGCTCGACCATCCCCATCGGCGACCCGCGGTAAGGGAGGTCGCCGCTCCCCTGAGCGTGTTTCTCTTCTGGATGGTTGTCGCGGCCGGCGTTCTGCTCGCCATCGGTGTGAGCAGCCCGGAGAGCCTGAGACCCATCCCGGCCGACCTGCTCCACTGGCTTCCCAACCTGGCTATCGCCGGCCTGCTGGTCATCGGCGGCTACGCCATCGGCGTCACCGCTGCCGCCGGCCTGGGCCGCACTCTCTCGGGGATATCGGGCCACCGGAATCGGACCCTGGAACAAACGGTGAGGCTCGCGTTCCCCACCTTGGCCTTGGTGCTGGCGTTCGGTCAGCTCGGCGTCGACACTGGCCTCATCGATCTGCTGACCGGTGGAGTTGTTGCAACGACGGCTGCCACCGTCGCCGGCCTCTCGGTGTTGGGTGGTAGAAGAGTCGCTGCCCAAATTGCTGCCGGTCGATCTCTACGCCCCTTGCTATCAGAAGGTTCACGACTCGAGGTGGGCGACCAGGAGGGCACCGTGGTCGCCCTCCACCCCTCCCATCTGGTGTTGGAGGTGGCTGAGGGCCATCGAGTGATCCCTTTCGGGGTTCTCCATGATCAGCCGTTCACGATTCTCCGAGACTCCGATGACCGTATTCCACCGACCGGTCCGAATCCGACTGGCCCGGGATCCGGCTCATCGGTCTCGTAGCCTCTCGAGCCAGGAGATCGCGATCTCGGGCCGATCCAGAACGACGCCGATGAGGCCTCCGACACCCGACAGGGCAATGACCACCAGCACTGCTCCACCGCCCAATGTCACCCACAGGACTCCCACAACCGCTCCCAGGATCGTCCCCAGAACAGACTTCACATCCTTCACAAGTCCTCCGCCTTCTCCTATACCACCCTCGGGTTGGTTCCCGATGAGGGGCTCCAGTACTCCACCACCAGGGTTACCGGCGGTTCCCGACGACCCTTCCCTTCAACCTCGGAGCCGAGCACACCCATGGCGACCCAGAACTCCTGACTCAGGCCCTTCCGTACCTGCTCAGCCAGCCGGACCACGTTGGCGTCGTCGTCCACCTCGACGGTGAGGGTCAGCCGGTTTCGGCGAAACCGGCCCCGAGCCGACCTGACCCCCTCAACAGCACACACCTCGTGTTCGGCCGCCTTCACGATGACTCGGCCCGAGACCAACGTGCGGCCCTGCCCCGCGGACCGGACCTCGTGTATCACGCGCAAACCACGCGATGGCGGTATCACCTGGGCCACCAGCACCACCAGACCGATTCCGATCAGGACCAGTGCCGACACGGCCAGCTGCCATTGAGCCCCTCCGGGATCCACCAACCACTCGACGGTGTCGGCGACCCGCCGCCGCCAGTGCCCACCCGCCATACCGGTGGCCTCTGCCATGAGGACCACCCCGATGAGGACGAACAGCGCGGATGCGAGCACCCGGGACAGGTGGCGGATTGCCGTCAACGGACCCTCCGACGTCGCTTCGGCGAAAGGTAGGCGACCTCGACCCGCTTGATTCGACAGGGCAACGATCGCTCCTCGCACACGAGATCCAAGGCATCTCCCATCCGAGCAGCCAGATCCGGCTCCACCCGTTCGTTCTCAATCACCAGCCGGATGCCGACTCGTCCCCTGCGACCCACTCGAACCCTCACCCGCTCGGCTCCCGAGAGGGCCTTGGCCGCGGCGGTCAATAGCCCCTCGACCCCCCTGCGGGTGACCACAGTGCGTACCCCTTCGACCGATGGCGCCGGGATGGACCCCGCGGTCAGATCAAGGTGCTCCCGGCCGGGAAGGGTGACGAAGAGGGCGACGAGACCGACGATAGCCAGGGTGATGCCGGCCAGGATCTCAGCCCCTCCGGACCAGCCGCGCCGCAGCTGCTCGACGCCCCAGTTGGCGTCCCCTTCCGATATGAGACCCTCCGATCCGAATGAAGCTGCCAGGAGCTGGAACCCGACAACCAGGAGGGTGACACCCGCCAACACGCCGATCAGGGCTCCCACAACCGATCCGAGACGCAGCGGACCCCGACGACCGCTCCCCGCTGACACTGAGCCCTCGCTATTCGACTCTGCTCGTGGTCCGGTCCTCGTCGAAGGCGAGATCATCGACTTCGATGTTCACTTCCTTGACGATCAGCCCGGTGGCGGCCTCGACAGTGGCGATCACGTTCTCCCTTACCTGTTGGGCCAGGGTTGGAATCGAGAATCCGTAGCGGACCACAATGACCACGTCCACAGCCGCTTCCTTGCGGCCGACCTCGACATTGACCCCTTGGGTGAGAGATGTCTCCCCGGGTCGAACCCGGCCCAGCAGTCTTCTGAAGGTCTTGCCCATGGAGGCCACCCCATCCACATCCCGACAGGCGTGTCCGGCCAGCTTGGCCACCACCGTGTCGGAGATGGTGGTGATCCCCTTCTCCGTCTGCAGGGTCAGTCCACCGGGAGTCCCGTTCTCCGAGAGCACCTTGTCCTCGATCGTTGCTGCCATGAAGTCCTCCGTCAGTATCGATGCGTCGTCCCCCAAGGAACGCACCAACGGGCTCTTGGTCGCGCCGAAAGTCCGACGACCGGGTTTCAGACCCCGTCGGCCTGCTCATCGCTGACAGGTGGCCGCGATGTACCCGGACCCACGTCACGGTCACCTCCGTGGCCGAGCAATGATGTCCCCACCCTCACACCCAGGGTCAGTAGATCGGCCACCAAAGCACTGGTGCCTTTCCCGTCGTCCATCTGTCTGACACCGGCTTCCACTCGTTCCTGAAAGAGCGGCAAGGGCTCGGTGAGCCGACGCAGAACACTCGTCTCGCTTCTGTCGAGACGAGTCATCTCCTCCAACCTCGATCGCAAGGTCTCGTCCACCTCGAGGCGACGTGTCACGCCTCGCGGCCTTCCCGTCCGAAGCCATCGGCGGAGCGAACGATCCGAGATCCTGCGTCTCATCTTGTACCCCATTCTCTCAGACTGGATTTCAGCCGGTGCCGAGCCCGGTACAACTTGGCCTTCACCGCCGACTGAGTCATCTCGAACAGTTCGGCCAACTCCGCATAGGGAAGGTCCTCAGCCTCACGAAGTACCACCAAGGCTCGAGAGATCTCGTCGAGATCCTCCAGAGCAGCGATCATCGCCTGGGCCATCTCGCGTCCCTCGACCACCCGCTCGACGGCCGGAGAATCCGCAACCCTCCATTCCCACTCATCCTCGGCAATGGACCTGGACTCGTGCCTGATGACGGAGATGGCCCGATTCCTGGCCACCCTTCTCATCCACCGCACGGCATCGTCACCATCGATAGGGGGCATCGAGCGCCAGGCCACGAACAGGGTCTCCTGAACAACCTCCTCGGCCAGGGCTTCGCTCCCAGTGATCGCCAATGACAGTCGGAACAGAGAAGACCCGTGGCGGGCGATGAGGTCTTTCAGCTCCAGGTCATCGACGCCCCCGGGACGCGACTGATCCCGGTCCTGTCCTGCCGGTCGCGCTCCGCTGGGTTCGTGTGGGGTCAAGGGTGTCGTGATCTCACAACGCACGGAACCCCCCGAGGTCGCGCCAGGAATACTGCACTCACCCTCCAAAGGCGGCACAGAATCCGATGCGATCGAGACCCGTTCCGATCCCGCCTGTATCCCATGGGCCAATCACATCACGGCAGCCACCAACAGCAGGCCCCGAACCCGGGGCCGGGCCCGCCCCCCTCGGGGGACGGGCCTCGGGGCCTGCCGATCCACTCCCGATCAACTCGGGTCAGGTCACGGTGATCGTCTCGTGGCTCTCGTGGGTCTCCAGGCTGATGGTCGTTCCGACCGTGGTCGCCGGGGCTCCGAGGCCGAGGACCGTCTGGTCCAGGGAGTATCCGGGGCCACCGTGCTCGGTGATGTCCAGGCCGATGATCTCGTCCTCGGCCGGCACCCTCAATCCCATGAGCCGGTCGATGGCGCTGAACACGATGTAGGAGGCCACGGCGGCGAAGCTGAACAGAATCAGCACCACCAGGGCCTGCACGATGAGCTGGGCCACCCCGCCGCCGTAGAACAGTCCGGCATTGGCCCGGCCCAGGAACGCATCGTCGTAGCGGGCGAACAGGCCGATGGCCAGGGTTCCCCAGGCGCCGCTGACCCCGTGGACGGAGATGGCGCTGACCGGGTCGTCGATTCGGATCCGGTCGAAGAAGGCGATGGCGAGCACCACGAGCAGTCCGGCCAGGAACCCGATGCTGACCGCTCCGAAGGTGTTCACGGTTCCCGCCCCGGCGGTGATCGCCACCAGCCCGGCCAGGGTGCCGTTGGCGGCCATGGCGATGCTGGGGACACCGGTCCGGAACCAGTTGAGCGCTGTGGCCGCCACCATCCCGGCACAGGCCGCCAGGAGGGTGTTGAGAGCGACGAACACGACGAAGTCGTCGGCGGCCAGTTCGGAGCCGGGGTTGAACCCGAACCAGCCGAACCACAGGATGAACACGCCCAGCACGGCAAGGGCCATCGAGTGGCCCGGAATCTCGTTCACCGAGCCGTCATCGTTGTAGCGGCCGATGCGGGGTCCGAGCTTCCAGGCTCCGACCAGGGCGGCCATGCCACCCACCCCGTGCACCACCGAGGAGCCGGCGAAGTCCGAGTAGGTGGCGCCCATGATGTTGATGCGGGACACCAGGCCCCCGCCCCAGGTCCAGTGAACCGCCACGGGATAGATGACGGCGGTCATGAACAGGCTGAAGGCGATGTAGGAGGAGAACTTGGTCCTCTCCGCCATGGCCCCCGATGCGATGGTCACCGCGGTGGCGGCGAACACCGACTGGAAGAAGAACTCCGTGGCCGGGCTGAGGCCCTGGGTGAGACCGAACAGGCTCTCCCCGGAGAGGAAGAAACGGCTGGTACCGATCAACCAGTGGTCGCCGCCGTAGGCGAAGGCGAATCCCACGGCCCAGAAGGCCAGGATGCCCACCCCGGCGTCGGCGATGTTCTTGGCCATGATGTTGGAGACGTTCTTGGCTCGGGTCATGCCCGCCTCGACCAGGGCGAAACCGGCCTGCATGAAGAAGACCAGAACCCCGGCCATGAACACCCACAGGTTGTCCAGGACGTACTGGGTGTCGGCGGTCTGGGCCCCGACGGGGTTGGCGAAGATGAACACCGCCGTCACCGTGGCCAAGGTGGCCACCATGAGCTTCCGTGCGATCCTGCGTCTCACTGATTCTCCCTCTCCGAACCGCCTCGTGTACCGGCCGATGGGTCGACCGCGGTCCCGTGGGGATGAAACTAGGAATCCCAGGTGTCACCGCCGTTCCCTGAGTGTGACGACTTTGTTTCCGGCGCCCCCGGGCGAGACGGGAGGATCACGAGCGGGTTTCGGGAGTGTTTCGCCGCCCGGAGAGCCCGTCAGTCCACGTAGGGACGGGGGTCGACCAGCCCTCGTGTTGTCGCCGACCACGGCTGGCGGCGGTCAGTCCACGTAGGGACGGGGATCGACCAGCCCTCGTGTTGTCGCCGACCACGGCTGGCGGCGGTCAGTCCACGTAGGGACGGGGGTCGAAGCCGACCAGAAGGGCTTCGGTGATCCTCTTGGGAGAGGCGGCCAGGGCCATGTTGGACCACAGCCTCTTCGGGTGGCGGATCTCGCGCCGGCCGGTCCTCACCGCACCGACCACATCGCGGGCGACCTTCGCCGGGCTCACGGTCACCAGCAACCCCATGCGCCGCAGGCGGGCCTGGGCGGCGTCGAGACCCTTGATGTCGACGACCTTGTCCCACATCTCGGTGTCGATCGGTCCCAGATGGGCGACGGTGACCCCGACTCCGGTGCCCTTGAGCTCGAAGCGCAGGCCGTCGGAGAACTGACTCAGCCCGGCCTTGGTCGCCCCGTAGACCACCAGGCCGGGGGTGGGGGTCATGGCGGCCAGGGACGAGATGTTGACGATGCGGCCCCGCGCCCGGTCGACCATGCCGGGGAGAACCTGGCGGGCCAGTCTCATGGGAGCCACCAGGTTGATGGCCACTATGCGGGCGATCTCGCCCTCGTCGGTGCGTTCCAGGTAGTGGCTGGACTCCACACCGGCGTTGTTGACCAGGACATCGAGGGGCCCCACCTCGTCCTCCACCCGGCCGACGAAGCCCTCGAGCTGTTGGGGGTCGGAGACGTCGAGGGGAAAGGCGTGCCCCTTCAGTTCACGGGCCAGATCCTCGATCCGGTCCGCCGAACGGGCGGCCAGCACCACCTCCGCCCCCGCCCCGGCGAACTCCCGGGCTATGGCCTCGCCTATCCCCCGGGACGCTCCCGTCACCAGTACCCGGGCACCTCGCGGATCGAATCCACTCATCTTCTTCCCCCTCGAATCTCCTTCGGTGCACCGGTCCGGGCACCGATCCGATCAGCCTGCCACGCCGAGCGCTGCCGTCCCATCTCGGGAGACCGGTTTCCCGGGTGGGACCATCCAGGGCGCGACAAGGGGCCGGGCCCGAGGCCCGACCCCTGTCTTGCCACCCACCGGTTGGGAATCAGATGAAGGCGGGAACGAACACCAGGCTCACGATGGTCATGAGCTTGATCAGGATGTTCATCGCCGGGCCCGAGGTGTCCTTGAACGGGTCACCGATGGTGTCGCCCACCACGGCGGCCTTGTGGGCCTCGCTGCCCTTGCCGCCCAGGTTCCCGGCCTCGATGTACTTCTTGGCGTTGTCCCAGTTGCCGCCGGCGTTGGCCATGTAGATGGCGATGAGGAAGCCGGTGACGACCGCTCCGGCCAGGAATCCGCCGAGGGCCTTGACGTCGACGAAGCCGATGGCGAGGGGGAGGACGACCGCCAGGGCTCCGGGGAGCACCATCTCGCGGAGAGCGGCCTGGGTGGATATGTCGACACAGCGGGCACTGTCGGGCTTCACTCCGGGCTTGCCCTCGCGAAGTCCGGGGATCTCGGCGAACTGGCGCCTAACCTCCACGATCATCTGCTGGGCGGCCCGGCCGACCGACGCCATGGTCAGGGCGGCGAACACGAACGGGGTCATCGCCCCCAGGAACAATCCGATGGTGACCGCGGTGTCGTTGATGTCGAGGTTGAATCCGTCGAGCCCGGTTCCGGCCGTGAGACTGAACGACTTGAACAGGGCCAGGGCGGTCACCGCGGCCGAACCCACCGCGAACCCCTTGGCCACCGCAGCGGTGGTGTTACCCAGGGAGTCCAACGAGTCGGTGACCTGACGGACCTCGGGGGGCAGCTCGGCCATCTCGGCGATACCGCCGGCGTTGTCGGCTATGGGACCGTAGGCGTCCACCGCCACGATCACACCGGTGACCGCCAGCATGCCGATGGCCGCCAGGGATACCCCGTAGACACCGAGGGGGTTGTCACCGGCGAAGGCGTGCTCACCCAGCCAGAACGACACACCGATCATGATGACGACGAGAACCACCGCCGGCATGGTCGAGAGCATCCCCTGGGAGGTGCCCTCGATTACGACGGTGGCCGGTCCGGTCTCGGCCTGTGCTGCCACGCTCTTGACCGGTCGGTAGTGATCGGAGGTGAAGTACTCCGATGTCAGCCCGATGGCCCAGCCACCGAGCAGTCCGACGATGATGGTCAGGGCCAGGTAGAACCAGTTGTCGACCAGCACGTTGTCGTTGAACAGCAGGTAGGCCGAGAGCAGGGCCAGCACGACCGTGAGCCCCATCGACACGTACTGACCGGTGTGGAGCTGGGCGGAGAGGCTGGCCCCGGGACGGCCCCGGGTGGCCAGTGCCCCCAGGATGGAGGCGATCATTCCCACCGCTCCGATGAGAATGGGGAACAGCATGAGCCGCTCGGCGAAGTCGCCGGCCGGTCCCGAGAGGTCGATCGCACCGCTGCCGGCGATGACCCCGGGAACGAGAAGCGAAACCAGCACGATGGGGGCCACGATGGACCCGACGTAGGACTCGAAGAGGTCGGCGCCCATACCGGCGACGTCACCCACGTTGTCGCCGACGGAGTCGGCGATGGTGGCGGGGTTGCGGGGGTCATCCTCGGGTATCCCGGCCTCGACCTTGCCCACGAGGTCGCCGCCGACGTCGGCGGCCTTGGTGAAGATCCCGCCGCCGATACGGGCGAACAGGGCGATGGAGCTGGCCCCCAACCCGAAGGCGGCGACCACCTGGAAGGCGTTGTCGACCTCGAGCCACTTCGCCCAGAGGAGATAGTTGAACGAAACCCCCAGCAGGCCGAGCCCGGCCACGGTGAAGCCCATGACCGCTCCACCCTTGAACGCCAGCGGGAGGGCCTTCTCGGCTCCTTCGCGGGCGGCATTGGCGGTGCGGGTGTTGGCCGCGGTGGCGATCCTCATCCCCACGAAGCCCGCTATCGAACTGAGCAGGGCACCCATCAGATAGGCGATGGAGGCGTAGGGGCGACCGTCGATGGGCACCAGCAGCAGGACCACGAACATGACCCCGACGAAGGCGGACACCCACTGGTACTCACGACGGAGAAAGGCCATGGCCCCCTCCTGGATGGCCTCTCCGATCTCCTTCATGAGGTCGGTGCCCTGGTCGGCGGCCAGAACCACCTGGGCGTAGTAGTAGGCGAGTCCGAGGGCGGCGACGGAAGCCAGAAGTGCGATGTAGGGAACCGAGTTCACGGGATCCTCTCTTGACGGAACAGAACCCACCGGACAACGGTGGGATCCCAGGGCGCGACCGACTGCGGTGTGGCACCGGGACCAAGCAAAGCTACGCCCCCGACCCGGTGCCGTTCAACCCTGATGCCTCGACGTGGTCGCCACCACCCCGGCCCGGGCCCCTCAGCGGCTCGTGACTTGGTGCCTCGGAGGGGGGCGAGAGTAGGTTGACCGGCCAGGGAACACTCCTCGTCCACCACAGGGGGAAAGAAATGGAACTCAGCCCGAGCCCGGAAGGCCAGGTCCTGTTGGAACAGGTCCGGGAGTTCATGGCCGAACACATCTACCCCAACGAGGACACGTTCCGCGAGCAGATCAAGGAGGCCGGTAGCCCCCACGCGTTCCCGCCCATCCTCGAGGAACTCAAGGCCAAGGCTCACGACAAGGGCCTGTGGAACATGTTCCTCCCCCACCTCAACCCCGACGAGCCCGGAACCCGTCTGAGCAATGTCGACTACGCCTACGTGGCCGAGGAACTGGGCAAGGTGTCCTTCGCCTCGGAGGTGTTCAACTGCGCCGCCCCCGACACGGGGAACATGGAGCTGCTGCATCTCTTCGGTACCCCCGAGCAGAAGGAAAGGTGGCTGTACCCCCTGCTCGAGAGCGAGATCCGGTCGTCGTTCGCCATGACCGAGCCCGATGTGGCCAGCTCAGACGCCACCAACATTCAGACCTCGATGGTCCGCGAGGGCGACGAGTACGTCATCAACGGTCGCAAGTGGTTCATCTCGGGGGCCGAGGGGGAGCGCTGCAAGGTGCTCATCGTGATGGGCAAGACCGACCCCGAGGCCAGCCGTCACCGCCAGCAGTCGATGATCCTGGTGCCCAGGGACCACCCGGGGGTGGAGATCGTCCGCACCATGAAGGTCTTCGGTTATGAGGACCGCGGTGGACATCCCGAGATCCGCTTCGACAACTGCCGGGTTCCCGTCGACAATCTCCTGGGCGAGGAGGGCGGCGGTTTCGCCATGTCGCAGGCCCGACTGGGCCCCGGACGTATCCACCACTGCATGAGGTCGATCGGGGTGGCCGAACGGGCCCTGGGGCTGATGGTCGATCGGGCCCTGGTCCGGGTGCCCTTCGGGAAGCCGGTGGCCCAGCAGAGTGTCATCCAGAACTGGATCGCCGAGGCCCGGATCGAGATCGACCAGGTTCGTCTGCTGTGCCTCAAGGCCGCCTACATGATGGACACGGTCGGCAACCGGGGGGCGGCGACGGAGATCTCCGCCATCAAGGTGGCGGCCCCCAACGTGTCACTGAAGGTCCTCGACCGCGCCATCCAGGTTCACGGTGCCATGGGTGTCTCCCAGGACACGCCCCTGGCTAACATGTACGCCCACCAGCGCACCCTGAGGCTGGCCGACGGACCCGACGAGGTCCACAAGATGACCATCGCCCGTCGCGAGATCAAGAAGCACGATCCCGACTTCCGCATGACCTGAGACACACCGCCCCGGTGTCCCGCTTCGATACCCCGCTTCGGTATGACCTGAACCGGACCCCGGTACCCGACTCCCCCATGGCCTGAACCGGACCCCCGGTACCCGAAGAGCCTGAAGGCCGACCCCGGTGGGGTCGGCCTTCGGGTTTCTCACCGGATTGCGGAACCGGTCAGACCTTGGGAGCCAGATCCGAGGGACCGACCTTCTCGGTGTCGGCTATGTCCCGGGGAGCGGAGGGCGGACCGTCGGGCTGGGGTACGGCAGGACGCCCACCCGAGGCCGAAACCGGTACCGGGGTGTCCACCGGTTCGTCGTCGAACTCGGTGACACCGGGCGGAACGTCCTTGCGGGCCAGCAGGGCCATACCCAGCAGGGACGCGACGAACGAGGCGGCCAGGATGCCGATCTTCGCCTCCTCCTGGTTCACGATGCTCTCGGGGAAGGCCAGACCGGTCACGAAGATCGACACCGTGAAGCCGATACCGGCCGCGGCGCCCATCCCGACGAACTGCATCCAGGTGACCCCCTTGGGCAGACGCAGACCCAGCCGGGTGCCGACGAAGCTGAACAGGGTGATGCCCAGGGGCTTGCCGACGACCAGGCCCAGGACCACTCCGTGGGTGACCGGCGAGGAGACCGCGTCGGAGAACGCCGACCCGCTCAGCTCTATGCCTGCGTTCGCCAGGGCGAATATGGGGATGATGATGAAGCTGGTGAAGGGGTGGAGCAGGGTCTCCAGCCGCTGACCCACCGGGATGCGCTCCCGCAGGAGGAACGCCATGTGGCGGATCTCCTCGGGTTCGGGATCATCGGGAAGTTCGTCGGCCAGCTCCTCGGCCTCGGCCTTGCTCAGCAGCGGTCGGGCCGGGGCCAGCAGACCCAGGCTCACCCCGGCGATGGTGGCGTGTACGCCCGAACGGAACATGGCGTACCAGGCGACGACACCGACCACCGCGTAGATGGCCGTGGCCCACACACCGGACCTGGTCAGGTAGCGGGTCAGCAGCAGGGCGGCAGCGGCCACACCCAGCCAGACGAAGTCCAGGCCGTTGCTGTAGAAGATGGCGATCACCGCTATGGCACCGATGTCGTCGACTATGGCCAGGGTCAGTAGGAACAGCTTCAACCGGGGGGAGACCCGGGACCCGAGCAGGGCGACGACCCCCACCGCGAAGGCGATGTCGGTGGCCATGGGGATTCCCCATCCACCGGCACCGGGACCACCGGCGTTGAGGCTGAAGTAGATCAGGGCGGGGACGATCATCCCGCCCAGGGCCGCCAGGGCCGGCAGGGCCGCGGTTCGGGTGTCCTTGAGCTCACCGGTCACCCGCTCCCTCTTGATCTCGAGGCCGACCACGAAGAAGAACAGGGCCATGAGGGCGTCGTTCACGAACTCCTCGAGGTTCATCTCCAGCCGCCACGACCCCACCTTGAGCTCGAACACCGAACCCCAGAACTCGTGGTAGGTGTGTCCCCACGGGGAGTTGGCCCAGATCAGGGCGGCGGCGGTGGCCGCCAGCAGCAGGATCCCGCTGGCCACCTCGAGGTGGATGAAGTTCAGGACCGGCCGAGCCACGAAACGGGCCATGCGTCGATCGCTTCCCACCCAGGTGGGGCGCTCGTAGAGCTTGTTCCCCGAGTGGTTTCCCGTGACTTCGGGACTGTCGTTTGCTGCACTCATGACGTTCCTCAGGCTAGGCGGCGGGTGGCCGTCAGCGGTCCACACCTGGGATTCGAGTCGGCCGCGATCGGACCCATTGTTAGGAATCGGGCCAGGCCCGGCCGCGGCCTCGGTGGGGGATGATCGGGGCGGTCAGCCCCGGCGGCGATGCGAGAGCTTACGGCGATTCTCCACGAAATCGACCAGCACGTAGTCACCCAGGGAATCGTTCGACGTGAAGAACACCCGGCCGCCGTTGAGCTGGGTGAGCTTCTCCATGAACTCCCTCAGATAGCTGGTGGCGTCCAGGACGAACGTGTTGATCCGGATCCCGTCCCTGGTGCACATCGCCACCTCCTTGAGGGTGGCGTCCACCGTGGCCCTCACCGGTGGGTAGTTGAAGTAGACCTCACCGTTCGGCAGCAGGTGGGCCGTGGGTTCACCGTCGGTGATCATGATTATCTGCTTGGTGCCGCTCTGCCGCCCGAGCAGCCGCCGGGCGATCATGAATCCATGGGCCATGTTGGTGCCGTAGGCGAAGTCCCACGACACCTCGGGCAGTTCCTCGGGTCGGAGCTCACGGGCCGACTCGGCGAAACCGACCATCCCCATGTAGTCGCGGGGGAACTGACCCGAGATCAGGGAGTGGAGAGCCATCGCCACCTTCTTGGCGGGCAGGAAGTTGTCCCTCATGGGCATGGACAGCGAGAGGTCGATCATGAGGACGGTCGAGGCCCGGGTGGTGCGCTCGGTTCTCTCTATCTCGAAGTCCTCGGGGTCGAGCGCCACGGGGGTACCCGCGCCCTGGCGTCTCACCGCGTTCCTCACCGTCTGCTCGATGTTGAGGGCGAAGGGGTCGCCGTACTCGTACGCCTTCGTCTCATAGGCCCTCTCGTGACCCACACCCAGCGAGTCGATGCGATGCCCGCCGAAGTGGTCCCGGTTCAGCTTCGAGAACAGCTCGTCGAGGGCGTTGCGCCCGAGCCTGCGGATGGCCAGGGGGGTGAGTTCGAGACGACCTTCCCGGGATTCGAGGAAACCGGCCTGCTCGAGGGCCCGGGCCATCTCCGACATCTTGCCCAGGCTCTCGGCCGCCTCGTCCCCCATGAGCCGGCGGACCCGTTCGAGGTCCACATCGGCCAGGGCTCCCGGGTTCGACGCCGACTGCAGGAGCTGGCGGAGCTGATCGAGTTCTCCCAGCTCCTGCATCATCTCTGTGCCCTGGGCCATCCCGAGGGGGTTGTCGCCGGAGAACTGGTAGCTGTTCTCCCAACCGGCGTCGGGGAAGGCCTGGCGCAGGTTGTCGGCCAGCTGATCGACCTGCCACCGCAGGTCCATGTCCTCCAGCAGTTGCTGGGCGAGCCCCTGGAGCTGGGCTCTCTGCTCAGGGGTCATGGAGTTCAACATCGCCGACATGGCGGCCATGCGCTGGGCCATGGCCTCGAGCAGCTCGTCGAGGTTCTCGGGGTCCTCGGGGAAGAAGTCGCCGTAGCGCTCCATGAATCCCTCGAAGTCGGGCTCCTCTCCCCGGGACCGCTGTTCGAGCATCCGGTTCAGCTCGGCCAGCATGTCCTTGGTTCGGGCCATGTCCTCCGCAGACAGGTCCGACATGGCCCCCGACACCTGGTCGAAGTAGCTCTGGGCCAGCTCCCGGCGCAACTGCTCGACGAGTTCGGCGAACTTCTCCCGGGCCTCGGCGGACACGAACTCATAGGCCTGGAGGTCTCTCACCTTTCCGGCCAGGTCGGGGGCCAGCATGTCCAACTGGAGCTGCTTGTCGGCGGCCGAGTTCGCGGCTATCTCCTCCCGACGGCTGTCACCGGACATCCGGGCCTCGGCCAGGAAGTCCTCCACCGCCTCCCTCTCGGACTCGACCACCTCGTCGAGCTGCTCGGAGATCTCGTCGTAGATCCCGCCGAGGTCGTAGTTGTCGAGGCGGGCCGCTTTCTCGGCCTTCAGCTGCTCGAGGAGTTCCCGCAGACCCTTCATCCGGTTGCCGTCGGCGTCGGTCATCCCCTCCTGCATCAGCCGACGCAGGGAGGCGTTGATGTCGCCGTGGTAGAGCAGATCGTCGGTGAGCTCGGACAGCAGACTGTCGGCGTCGTAGCTGAAACCGACCTGGGTTCCGTCCCAGGCGGAGTAGACGAACCGTCCCCCACCGGTCATCTCGGATCCCGCCACATGGGAGTGACGACCGGACCCTCGGGCATGGTCAACTCGTCCCGGACACGGAACCCGTGTCTGCGGTAGAGGCCCACGTTCTGCGGGTTGGAGGATTCGAGGTAGGCCCCCACACCCTCGCGGTCGCACACCGCGAGGACCCGCTCCAGCAGGGCCGAGCCCAGACCGGCGCCCCTGTGCCTCTGCCTGACCCCCACCGTGGAGAGGTAGTAGTGGGGCTCCTCGGGGTGCTGGTCGGCGATCAGGGCGAATCCCTCGCCCACGAGACCCGAGCGGGGACCGTTGCTGCCCTCGACGAGTGACCAGACCGCGCTCCAGCGCTCGGGTCCGAAGAAGCTCAGATCCGGCGGAGCCCACAGTGCCGCGGCCCGGCACTCACCGTCCTCGTCGCCCTCGATCACGAAGCAGTGGCCGATTCCGTGGGCGGCCCTCACCGCGTGACGCATCCACGTGCCGAGCCTCGTACGGTGGACAGCGGCCGACCGGGCATCGGTACCCCGGTCCAGGGACCACTCGAAGAACGGGTCGGACACGAAGGCGTCCACGAGAGCCTCCACCGCGCCGCTGAGATCGGCGGCCCGGCCCCGGCGGACCACGGGCCCCGGTGATTCGACCGCCACGGGATCAGCCCCTGCCCCGATAGGTCGCCCGTGATCCCAGGGCGTCCTTGTTGAGACGCTGGGAGAGGTGCAGCCCCTCGAGGATCAGCTCCACGGCGCTGGCGACCATCGCCGGATCCTCGCTGTCGACGAGGCTGCTGACCATGGGCGCCAGGGCCGGGATGTCGGACAGGAGGGCGGCGTAGTCCCCGGCGGCGAGATCGTCGCCGGCGTGCACCACCCGCCCGGACTCGAAGGCGGTGAGCACCTCGACGAACTCCCGGGGCTGGAAGTGGCGCCGGAACACCTCCAGAACCGCCTGGCGGAGCATCTGCTCGACCAGGTGGGACTCGCGACCCTCCTCGAAGGTGTCGATCTCGATCTTGCCCGCGGTCGAAGCCACCAGGGCGTCGAGGTCACTGACCCGCGGTACGGCATGGTTCTCCCCCGTTCGCAACGCCCTCCGGGCGGCGTTGGCCATGAGCACCTCGATGTTGGCCACGGTCATCCGGACCGATACGCCGGACCGATGGTTCACGTGGGGGCTGGAGCGGGCCACATGGGAGAAGGCGGCCACGATCTCGACCATGTGTTCCGGCAGGGAGGTGGTGAGGCCCTCGGCCTCGAGCGGGGCGATCTCCTGACGGGCGATGGCCATCTCGATGTCGATGTCGAGGGGATAATGGGTGCGGATCTGACTGCCGAAGCGGTCCTTGAGGGGGGTGATGATCCGTCCCCGGTTGGTGTAGTCCTCCGGATTGGCCGATGCGACCAGCATGACGTCGAGGGGAAGGCGAACCTTGTGCCCGCGGATCTGCACGTCGCGCTCCTCGAGCACGTTCAACAGACCCACCTGGATTCTCTCGGCCAGGTCCGGCAGCTCGTTCAGGGCGAACACCCCGCGATTGGTCCGGGGAACCAGGCCGTAGTGGAGTGTCAGCTCGTCGGAGAGGTAGCGACCCTCGGCGATCTTTATCGGGTCGACCTCACCGATGAGGTCGGCGATGGAGGTGTCGGGGGTGGCCAGCTTCTCTCCGAAGCGGTCGTCGCGGTGGACCCAGCTGATGGGGGTCTGGTCCCCCATCTCCTCGACCAGGCCGCGGGCGTGGCGGGAGACGGGAGCATAGGGATCGTCGTTGATCTCCGATCCGGCGACTATGGGCATCCACTCGTCGAGCAGACCTGTGAGGGCCCGGATCATGCGGGTCTTGGCCTGTCCCCGCTCACCGAGGAAGATCACGTCGTGGCCGGCGAGCACCGCGTTCTCGAGTTGGGGCAGGACGGTGTTCTCATAGCCCAGCACACCCTCGAAGAGAGGTTCCCCCGACCTGATCCGGGAGACGGCGTTGCGCCGGAGCTCCTCCTTCACCGGGATGGACTCCCATCCCGACTTCCGCAGTTCCCCCAACGTCCCCGGTCTGTCCATGGCCGCAGGCTAACCGCACCACCGGTACATACAACCGACGCCCCCGACCGGCGGTGGGACCGCGGTCGCAACCCCTCGCCCCGACGGCACCGGTAGCTTCGTTGGGGCGCCAGGCCCCGGGCCCGACCAGGAGATTTCCACCCCGATGACCGATCCTCACAGCTCCGACGGGTTAGACCGACCGGGCCCGGGTCGCGGGAAGCCCACAGCCGGCACATCGGGCACATCAGGCACATCGGGCGCAGGCCACGACCGGGAGGCTGACCCCAGCCGGGACCTGTCGGGGACCTGGTCGATGGCCCGAGCCGACGAGGAGCTGCGGCGCACCTTCTCCGAGGAGGAGACCCCCGGCGACTGGGTCGATGTCGAGGTCCCGTCCCACTGGCGCAGCACGCCCGGCTTCGGAGACGCCGAGGGGGTGCTCTACCGACGCCGATTCGAGGCCCACGGGACGGAACCGGGCGAGAGACGCTGGCTGGTTCTCGACGGGCTGTGCTACCAGGGCGATGTCTGGCTGGACGGCACCTACCTGGGTGACACCGAGGGCTACTTCATGCCCCACTGCTTCGAGGTCACCTCTCCCCTGGCGGGGAGATCGGAGCATCTGCTGGCTGTGGAGGCCACCTGCTCGAGGCCCACCGACCTCCGGGCCAAGCGCAACATCACGGGGGTGCTCCAGCACTGGGACTGCCTGGATCCCGAGCTGAATCCCGGTGGCATCTGGCGGCCGGTACGGCTCGAGAGAACCGGCCCGGTGAGGTTGTCGGTCCTCCGCTGCATGGTGGTGGAGGCCGACGACGAGCGGGCCATAGTCCAGTTCCACGCCGAACTGGACTCCGTCGCCACCCACACGGTGACCATCCGGACCATCATCGACGTGGCAGGTGACGCCCCCGAGGGAGCCGTCGTCGATTCGGGCGAGGAACACCTGCTCTCGGCGGGAACCAACACCATCGAGTGGCGGGTGGCGGTGGAGGAACCCGATCTCTGGTGGCCCCACGCACTGGGCGGCCAGCCGATGTACGACCTCAGGGTCGAGGTGCTGCTGGCGGGCAGACGCAGCCATCTGCGCAAGCGGCGCATGGGACTGCGGCACTTCAAGCTCCGCAACTGGATCGCCTCGATCAACGGCGAGCAACTGTTCCTCAAGGGCACCAACATGGGACCGGTCGACGCCGATCTGGCCTCGGCGGGAGAGGCCGACTTCGCCCGAGACCTGGATCTGGCGATTCAGACCGGTCTGGACCTGGTACGGGTCCACGGCCACGTGACCAAGCCCGAGTTCTACCGGGAGGCCGACCGGGTGGGGATGCTCCTGTGGCAGGACTTCCCCCTCCAGTGGGGCTACGCCCGCGGAATCCGGGATCAGGCCGCCCGCCAGGCCCGGGCCATGGTGGACATGCTGGCCCACCACTCCTCGATCGTGATCTGGTGCGGGCACAACGAGCCCGTGCCCCTCGACACACGACCGGGTCGGCGTTCCGACGCCGACCCGAACAAGAGGTTCTTCCGTCGGGGGCTCATGGCCCAGGAGCTTCCGAACTGGAATCGGTCGGTACTGGACCGCACCGTCAAGAGGGCCATCGAGAAGGCCGACTCCTCCCGACCGGTGATACCCCACTCGGGGGTTCTGCCCCACCCTCCCCAGCTGTCGGGCACCGACAGTCACCTGTACTTCGGGTGGTTCCAGGGCCGGGTCGACGACCTGGCGACGCTCGCCGCCCGGGTTCCCCGCCTGGTCCGATTCGTCGGCGAGTTCGGGGCCCAGGCCATACCCGCCGACGCGCCGTTCGTCGACCCCGCCCCATGGCCCCGACTCGACTGGGAGCAGCTCGCCGAACGCCACGGACTCCAGTTCGATCTCCTCGACCACTACGTACCCCACGAGGGCCACGCCGATTTCGACGACTGGGCCCGGGCCACCCGTGAGTACCAGGGGGAGTTGATCAGGCGGCAGGTGGAGACCCTCCGCCGGCTCAAGTACCGACCCACCGGAGGCTTCTGTCAGTTCCTGTTCGCCGACGCGGCGCCGATGATCTCGTGCTCGGTTCTCGATCACCGCCGCCTTCCCAAGGAGGGGTGGGCCGCCCTGCGCGACGCCTGCCGGCCGGTGATCGTCGTGGCCGACCCCATCCCGTCCCCCATCGCCCCACGAACCCGCCTGAAGCTCCGGATACACACGATCTCCGACCTCCGCCGCGAGCTGCGCGGAGTCCGGCTGGAGGCCCGGCTCTCATGGCGGGAGGGTGATCTGGCCTGGGAGTTCGGGGGGGAACTGCCCGCCGATTCGGTCACCCGGTCGGGGGTCCTGGACTTCGAGGTGCCGGTCACCTCGGGGCGGATCAGGCTGGACCTCTCCCTGCGGGCGGAGGACGGCGACCGGCGGGTGCGGGTGTCGAACACCTATCTGGCCACGGTTCACCCCGACGCCGCCCCCTGACATCACCATCACGAAAGCCGACGCCTGCACCTCCTGACCCCACGGTCACCACAGCCGACGCATGCACCCCCTGACCCCACCGTCGCCACAGCAGATCGGGGAGCTCGGTTCGCCGCCCCTGTCCGGTAGGAGTACCTTCGGATCGGGCCGGTTCCGCCGTTCCGGCCCGACGCGCGCCGTTCGGGCGTGTCCGACATGATCACGGAGGCAGACGCCGATGGCAGTCACCACCAGACCAACCCCGGGAGGGGGCGGTCCGAAGGTAAACCCCTCACCGCGACGACCGGCACCCTGGGTGGTCCAGTTCTACCGCTCTGCCGTGGGCAAGAAGTGGGTGATGGCCCTCACCGGCATGATGATCATGGGTTTCGTGGTGGTCCACGCCCTGGGCAACCTGAAGATGTACATCGGCCCGGAGTCCATCAACAGCTACGGCGAGGCCCTACGCGACCTGGGCGGTCACCTCGTGCCCCGCACCCACCTGCTGTGGATCATGAGGTTCGGCCTGATCGCCGCCTTCGCCCTCCACATCCATTCGGCCTACAGCCTGACCCGGATGAACCACCGGGCCCGTCCCCAGAAGTACGAGGCGCCCCGCGACTACATCGCCGTGGACTTCGCGGCCAAGACCATGCGCTACACCGGTGTGGTCATCGCCCTGTACATCCTGTTCCATCTGGCCGACCTCACCTGGGGAACGGCGAACCCCGACTTCGTGCGGGGCGACGTCTACGCCAACCTGGTCCACAGCTTCGAGCGGGTACCGGTGGCGATCATCTACATCCTCGCCAACCTGGCCCTGGGCCTGCACCTGTTCCACGGGGCGTCCTCGATGTTCCAGAGCATCGGGGTGAACAACGAACGGGTGAGGAACCTGCGGCCCTACATCGCCGGCGCCGTCGCCCTGTCGGTAACGGCGATCAACGTGAGCTACCCCCTGGCGGTCCAGTTCGGCATCGTCTCACTCGGCTAGGAGATTCCCTTGAACAGCATTCTCGATTCCAAGGTTCCCTCCGGCCCCCTCGCCGAGAAATGGGACCAGCACAAGTTCGACACCCGGCTCGTCAACCCCTCCAACAAGCGCAAGTACGAGATCATCGTCGTGGGTACCGGCCTGGCCGGGGCCTCGGCGGCGGCGACGCTGTCGGAGCTGGGCTACAAGGTGCACGTCTACACCTACGCCGACAGCCCCCGACGGGCCCACTCGATCGCCGCCCAGGGCGGGATCAACGCCGCCAAGAACTACCAGAACGACGGCGATTCGGTCTTCCGGCTCTTCTACGACACCATCAAGGGCGGGGACTACCGCAGCCGGGAGGCCAACACCTACCGCCTGGCCCAGGTGTCGGTCGACATCATCGACCAGTGCACCGCCCAAGGGGTTCCCTTCGCCCGGGAGTACGGCGGCCTGCTGGCCAACCGCTCCTTCGGCGGGGCCCAGGTCTCCCGTACGTTCTACGCCCGGGGCCAGACCGGACAGCAGCTCCTGCTCGGTGCATACCAGGCCCTGGCCCGGCAGATCGCCCAGGGCAGCGTCACCCTCCACACCCGCAGCGAGATGCTGGAGCTGGTGGTCAAGGACGGACGCGCCGCCGGAATCGTCACCCGCGACCTGCTCAGCGGCGACATCACCTCCCACTCCGCCCACGCCGTGGTTCTGGCCACCGGTGGGTACGCCAACGTGTTCTACCTGTCCACCAACGCCATGGCGTGCAACACCACCGCCGCCTGGCGGGCCCATCGCAAGGGGGCGTATTTCGCCAATCCCTGCTACACCCAGATCCACCCCACCTGTATCCCGGCCAGCGACGAGTTCCAGTCGAAGTTGACCCTGATGTCGGAGTCGCTGCGCAACGACGGTCGCATCTGGGTGCCGGCCAAGCCCCACGACGACCGACCTCCGGGCCAGATACCCGAGGACGAGCGCGACTACTACCTGGAGCGCAAGTACCCCGCCTTCGGCAATCTGGTCCCACGCGACGTGGCCTCCCGCAACGCCAAGATCGTGGTCGACGCCGGTCACGGCGTGGGGCCGCTCCACAACGGCGTCTACCTGGATTTCGCCGATGCCATCGCCCGCGACGGTGTGGAGACCATCAGAGCCAAGTACGGGAACCTCTTCGAGATGTACGAGCGCATCACCGGGGAGAATCCCTATGAGGTGCCGATGCGCATCTACCCCGCCAGCCACTACACGATGGGCGGCCTGTGGGTGGACTACAACCTCATGACCACCATTCCCGGCCTGTACGCCCTGGGGGA
>DRKF01000342.1 GCA_011051915.1 Acidimicrobiales bacterium
ACGGCCAGCTCCAGGGCCGTCAGCCCCCGACGGGCGTCACCGGCGGCCCTCTCCGCCAGATGCAGCACGGCCTCGGGGGTGGCCTCGGCCTTCTCGTACTCCAGCCCCCGCCCTAGGAGCTCGACCATCTCGTCCACCGAAACGGGGTGCAGACGGAACAGATTCGACCGTGACAGCAGGGGGGCGTTCACCTCGAAGAACGGGTTCTCGGTGGTGGCTCCGATGAGCGCCAGGAGGCCGTCCTCGACGGAGGGCAGGAGGCTGTCCTGCTGGGCCCGGTTGAAGCGGTGCACCTCGTCGAGGAAGAGCACCGTCCCCACCCCCCGCTCACCGAGGCGGTTGCGGGCCCCGGCGATCACCGCTCTGACGTCCTTCACCGAGGCCGAGACGGCGGAGAGGGTCTCGAAGTGACGGGACGTGTGGTTGGCCACCAGCCGGGCCAGCGTGGTCTTGCCACAGCCCGGGGGTCCCCACAGGATGATCGATGTCAGCCGGTCGGCCTCCACCATGGTCCGGAAGGCGCAGCCCGGGCCGAGCAGGTGGGCCTGACCCACCACCTGGTCGAGTCGGTGGGGGCGCAGCCGGGCCGCCAGGGGCATCCGTCTCTCGAGGGCCTCGTCGGCCGCAGCAGCGAACAGGTCCTCGGCCACGCTCCGAGGCTAGTGGGCCCCTCAGCTCTTGGGAGGCAGCAGCCTCAGCCCCAACTCGTCGAGCTGGGCGGGATCGATCGGTGCGACCCCTCAGCTCTTGGGAGGCAGCAGCCTCAGCCCCAACTCGTCGAGCTGGGCGGGATCGATCGGTGTCGGTGCGTGGGTCAGAGGATCGGCCCCCGACTGGGTCTTGGGGAAGGCGATGACCTCGCGGATGTTCTCCTCGCCGGCCAGGATGGCCACCACCCGGTCGATTCCGAAGGCGAAGCCGGCGTGGGGCGGGGCACCGTATCGGAAGGCGTCCAGCAGGAACCCGAACTTGGCCTGGGCCTCCTCGGGTCCGATTCCCAGAAGAGAGAAGATGGCGTTCTGGATGTCGGCCCGGTGCACACGGACCGACCCCGAACCGAGCTCCCACCCGTTGAGCACCAGGTCGTAGGCCTGAGACGTCATGGCCAGGAGCTTCTCGGGGTCGCCCGCCGCCTCGGCCAGACCGTCGACGTATTCCGCCCCGGGCATGGTGAACGGATGATGGGCCGAGACCGGGGTTCCGTTCTCGTCGATGTCCTCGAAGAGAGGGAAGTCGGTGACCCAGAGGAAATCGAGTCCGCCCTCGGTCACCGGCGGCCGCCCCAACTCGAGTCGCAGCAGTCCCAGGATCCGGACCACGGTGCGCCACTCGTCGGCCACCAGGTAGATGATGTCGCCCGCCTCGGCCCCGGTGGCGGCCAGCAGACCGGCGACCTCGGTCTCGGAGAGGAACTTGGCCACCGGCGAGGTCACCTGGCCCGCGTCCCCGACCTTGATCCACACCAGCCCCTTGGCCCCCCAGCTCTTCACCCTGTCGGTGAGCTGGTCCAACTTGTTGCGGCCCAGAGACGCGCCACCGGGAACCCGGATGCCCTTGACGCTCGGAGCCTTGAAGGCGTTGAAACCGGTGTCGGCGAATACCTCGGTCAGCTCGACCAGCTCCATGCCGAATCGGGTGTCGGGCTTGTCCGAGCCGAACCTCTCCATGGCCTCCTGCCAGGTGATCTCGGGAAAGGAGGGGGGACGGGTACCGGTCACCTCCTCGACCGCCGCGGCCACGGCCTCCGATATCACCGCCCTGACGTCGGCGCCGTCGGCGAAGCTCATCTCCATGTCGAGCTGTATGAACTCGAACTGGCGGTCGGCCCGTAGATCCTCGTCTCTGAGGCAACGGGCGAGCTGGAAGTAGCGGTCGATTCCGCCCACCATGCAGAGCTGCTTGAAGAGCTGGGGGCTCTGAGGGAGGGCGTAGAACGATCCCGGTTGGAGGCGCGAGGGCACGACGAAGTCCCGCGCTCCCTCGGGGGTGGAGGCGATGAGCATGGGAGTCTCGATCTCCACGAACTCCTGGGCCTCCATCGCCCGGCGGATGGCGGAGTTCACCCGGGCCCGCAGTCTCATGTTCCGCTGCATCCGCTCCGAGCGGAGGTCCAGGTACCGGTGCCGGATCCGGATCGTCTCGTCCACCTCGACCCGACTGTCGATCTGGAACGGCAGGGGATCGGACGGGTTCAGGATCTCCACGGTGGTGTCACCGATCTCGACCCGACCGGTCGCCAGCTCGGGGTTGACGGTGCCCTCGGGCCGTTCCCTCACCGTCCCGGTGACGGCGACCACGTACTCGTTGCGAAGGTCGGCCGCCCCGTCGACCACGCACTGCACCACACCGGTGCGGTCCCGCAGATCGATGAAGGCCAGGTGCTCACCGTGTTCGCGCCGGCGGGCGACCCATCCGCAGACGGTCACGACCCGTCCGACGTCGGATGTGTCCAGGCGTCCGCAGTAGTCCGTGCGGGTGGTCATGGGGAATTCCTCTGGTAGCGGTTCTGGGGGGATCTGGGCCCGGGATCAGGTGGGTTCGGGCAGCATCGAACGTACCCGGTCGACCATCTCGGAGCGGGGGACGAGGATCTGGTCGCTGATCTCCCGCAACCGGCGGATGGCGACCATGTCGTCGGCCAGTTCCTGGTCGCCGATGATCACCGCCAGGGCCGCGCCGGAACGGTCGGCGGCCTTCATCTGGGATCTCATGGAACGGGAGTCGAAGGACCGGTCGGCCGATATGCCCGAGGCCCGCAGCAGGTGGGTGAGGTCGCGGGCCGAGGCCCCGTCGGTGACATCGACGACCCAGACGTCGACGTTTCGGTTGGGGGCGGGGAAGGTTCCCTCGGCGTCGCAGGCCAGCAGGAGCCGGTCCACCCCCATGGCGAACCCGATACCGGGTGTGGGCGGGCCACCGAGCTGTTCCACCAGGCCGTTGTAGCGGCCGCCGCCGCAGATGGTGTTCTGGGCCGCCTCCAGGGCCGAGGCCTGGAACTCGAAGGTGGTACCGGAGTAGTAGTCGAGTCCTCTCACCAGCCGCGGTTCGATGGCGAAGGGGATCCCCAGGGCCCCCAGCCCCTCCTGCACCCGGTCGAAATGGGCCCGGGACTCCGCCGACAGGAAGTCGGTGATCACCGGCGCCCCGTCGACGACGGACCGGGTGGCGGCCTTCTTGGAGTCGAGAACCCGGAGGGGATGGGTGGCGACCTTGTCACGGTCGGCGGGGTCGAGGTCCCCGATCCTCCCGCCCAGGTACTCGGAGAGCACCTCGACGTAGTTCCGGCGGTCCTCGGGTTCACCGATCGAGTTGATCACCAGCAGCACCCGGCTGAGACCCACCCGGCTGATCACGCGGGACGCCAGGGCGATCACCTCGACGTCGACGTCGGCGTCGGCGGAACCCAGGACCTCGGTTCCGATCTGCTCGAACTGGCGGTAGCGACCGGCCTGGGGCGCCTCGTAGCGGAAGAACGGGCCCTGGTACCAGACCTTCCACGGGGTGGTGGGGCGCTGTTGAACGAACGACCGGCACACCGCGGCGGTGCCCTCGGGTCTCAGAGCCATGCGACGGTCACCCTTGTCGGTGAACTCGTACATCTCCTTGCGGACCACGTCGGTTCCCTCGCCGATGCGCTGGAACACCCCGATGTCCTCGAAGATCGGGGTCTCCAGCTCTCCGTACCCGGCGAGGTCGGCCTCCTCGGCGAAGATCCCCGACAGGGCCCGACGCCGGGCCGCGGCGTCGGCCTGGATGTCGCGGGTGCCTATCGGCGTCTGAAAGCTGTTGGCCTTTTTCGACATTGGTGCTGAGGCTCCGGGAATTCGGAATCGGGGGTCGGCGTGTCCGCTCAGCAGCAGAGGGTACGGGACCGCGGAGGGGTTTCCGGTCCGAATTGATACCCGGGGATCACTTGTGACCGGACCCGGGCATGGCCCGGAAGGCCTCGAACACCGAGGGAACCGCCTTGATGGTGCGCAGCAGGCTGTCGAGATGGGAGGGATCCATCATCTCGAACTCGAATCCCAGCACCGACACCCCGTCACTGCCGGTGACGGTCTGGGCCGAAAGGATGTTCACATGGTGGTCGGCAATGACCCGGGAGATGTCCTCCAGCAGCCGGGGACGATCCAGGGCCCGGGCGGTCACCGCCACGGTGTAGGAGCCGGTGAAGGAGTCGTCCCACTCGACGTCGACGACCCTGCCCCCCTGGGCGGTGGACAGGGCCACGGCGTTGGCGCAGTCCGAGCGGTGCACCGACACCCCCCGTCCCCGGGTGACGAATCCCAGGATGTCGTCGCCGGGGACGGGATTGCAGCAGCGGGCGATACGGACCATCAGGTCGTCGACCCCGTCCACGTGCACCCCCGCCTCGGGCCGGCGCTCCGACGTACGGTTCTGCACCGCGGGAGCCGCCAGCTGCTCGACGGGGCCACCCTCCTGCAGCTCGCGGCTGAGCTTCTGCACGACCGTTCGGGGTGAGACGTGATGGGCGCCGATGGCGGCGAGGAGGGCGTCGAGGTCGGTGTGGTTGAGCGAGGTCAGGACCTCCGACATGGCATCGGAGTTCAGGAGCTTCGCTGCGGGAAGGCCCTCACGTCTCATGGCGTCCATGAGCTCGTCGCGTCCGTTCTCGATGGCGTCCTCGCGGCGCTCCCGGGCGAACCACTGCCGGATCTTGTTCCGGGCCCGGGGCGTGATCGCCATGGTCAGCCAGTCCCGGGAGGGTCCGGCACTCTCGAGTCGGGACGTGAACACCTCCACGGTGTCGCCGGACTGCAGCTCGTGGTCGAGGGGCATCAGTCGCCCGTTCACCTTGGCCCCGATGGTCGAGTGTCCGATGTCGGTGTGGATCGAGTAGGCGAAGTCGATCGGTGTCGCCCCCACCGGGAGGGTGACCACGTCCCCCTTGGGGGTGAAGACGAACACCTCGTCGTGTTCGAGATCGACCCTGAGGGTCTCCATGAACTCCGAGGGGTCCGAGGTGTCCTTCTGCCAGTCGACGATCCGGTCCAGCCAGGGGATGTCCAGGGAGCTGGTCTCCTCGGAGTCCTTGTAGCGCCAGTGGGCGGCGATGCCGAACTCGGCCCGGTGGTGCATCTCCTCGGTGCGTATCTGAACCTCGACGGTCACCCCCGAGGGCAGTACGACGGTGGTGTGCAGGGACTGGTAGAGGTTGAACTTGGGCATGGCGATGTAGTCCTTGAACCGGCCCTGAACCGGCCTCCACATGGCGTGGATGGAACCCAGCGCGGCGTAGCAGTCGCGGATGGAGTCCACCAGGATCCTGATCCCCATGAGGTCGAAGATCTCGTTGAAGTCCTTGCCCTTGACGACCATCTTCTCGTAGATCGACCACAGGTGCTTGTGACGGCCGCTGACCTCGGCCTCGATCCCCATACGGTCGAGTTGGGTCCTCACCTCGGCGAGCACCTCGTCCATGAGGGCGAACTGCTCGGGGGTGCGGGCCATCACCATGTGGTCGATCTCGGCGTAGCGGTTCGGGTACAGCGCCGCGAAGGCCAGGTCCTCGAGCTGCTGACGAAGGTCCTGCATGCCCAGCCTCATGGCCAGGGGGGCGTAGATGTCGAGCGTCTCCCGGGCGATCCGGTCCTGTTTCTCACGGGCCAGGGGGGCGATGGTCCTCATGTTGTGGAGACGGTCGGCGAGCTTGATCAGCAGTACCCGGAGATCACTGGCCATGGCCACCAGCATCTTGCGCATGGTGGCGGCCTGCTGGGCCTCCTTGGTGTCGAAACGCACCCGGTCCAGCTTGGTCACCCCGTCGACCAGATGGGCCACCTCGGCCCCGAAGGCCGATTCGACGTCCTCCACGCTCAGCCCGGTGTCCTCCACCGCGTCGTGGAGCAGGGCGGCGGCGATGCTCACGTCGTCCAGACCGAGGTCGGCCACCACGGAGGCGACGGCTATGGGGTGGAGGATGTAGGGCTCGCCCGACTTGCGTTTCTGGCCCTCGTGGGCGGCCGAGGCGGTGGCGAAGGCCCGGCGGATCAGGTCGGTCTCGTGGCCGGGCCAGCGCTGGAGGTAGCTGGTCAGCAGGGGAACGAACTGTTCGGTGGCGGCCGGGGTGCGCCGCCAGGGCAGCACCCGGTTGGCGACGGCCACGGCCGAACCCGTGATCTCCTCCGACACGGGCGTGACCGTCGATTCCGGCGACACGCTGTTCTCCATCGGTCAATTGTGCCCTGATCGGCCCCCGATCGGACGCATGGTCCGGACAGACGGGCTGATCAGTCCGTGTTGTCCGACCGACGGAACGGCAGGAACCGAGTTCGCCGGGTGATCCCGGCCCTGCTCACCCGCGGCCCGGACGGATCAACGGCGCTTGCGGGGCTTCTTCTTGCGGGGCCGGGGGGCGGCCCGGCGGCTGTAGTTGGAGGCGGCCAGGGCGTCGGCCGCGGCCGCGATCCCCACGTCGCCGGCTCTGCGGGCGTGCACCGTGCGCTGGGCCCAGGCCGGTTCCCTCTCCTTGAGCATCGCCTGGATGGGGGTGGCGATGAAGATCGAGGAGTAGGTACCGACCACGATTCCCACGAAGAGGGCCAGGGCGAACTCCCTGAGGGCCACCGCCCCCATCAGCCAGGAACCGATGATCAGCATGGAGAGCACCGGCAGCAGCGAGGTGATCGAGGTGTTGATGGACCTCATCACCACCTGGTTCATCGAGACGTTGACCACGTCGGAGTACGTCGTGCGGCCCTTGAGCGCGGCGGTTGTGTTCTCCTTGACCCGGTCGAAAACCACGATGGTGTCGTACAACGAGTAGCCCATGATGGTGAGGAAGGCGATCACCGTGGCCGGGGTGATCTCGAACTGGAACAGGGAGTACACCCCCACGCTGATCACGATGTCGTGGACCACCGCCGCCAGGGCCGCCACCGCCATCTTCCACTCGAGTCTGAGGGTGATGTACAGGGCCAGGACCACGAAGAAGTAGACGAGGGCCCGCTCGGCCTTGGAGGTCACCGTGTTGCCCCACGAGGGACCGACCTCGGAGCGGTTGATGTCGTTGGGGCTGACTTCCGCCGCCTGGGCCAGGGCCTCGGTGATCTCCACCTCACGGTCGAAGTCGGTGATCTCCGCCCGGACCCGCCAGGTGTCGAAACCGCCGCTCACCTTCTGGACCCTGGCGTCGGCCAGACCGAACTGGGCCAGGGTGTCCCGGATGGTGGCCTCGTCGACCTTCTGGGCCGGAACGTCCCAGACCACACCTCCCTCGAACTCGATTCCGAGATTCAGACCCCTCACGGTGAATGAGACCAACGAGATGAGGATGAGTATTCCGGAGAGGAGGAACACCCTCTTGGACTTTCCGAGGAAGTCGAAGCTGTTCTCGCCCCGGTACATGGCTCGGATGGCGTTCATCGGGCTTCCTCCGGTTCGGGGGCCAGCAGGCCCAGCAGGGCGGGCCGGTTGTTGAAGCGCCGGGCCAGGATCTCCACCATCGGCGCCATGAACAGGTATGAGATGACCATGTCGAGGATGGTCGCCAGGCCCAGGTACAGGGCGAAGCCCCTGACGGCCCCGATGGTGAGGATGTACAGCAGGAAGGCACCGATGAGGGAGGCGGTGTCGGCCTTGACGATGGTGGAGAAGGCGTCCTTGAACGAGCCCGCGGCGGCCGAGCGGACCGCCCGACCCCGTTTGACCTCCTCCTTCACCCGTTCGTAGTAGACGACGTTGGAGTCCACCGCCACACCTATCGAGAGGATGATGCCGGTGGCTCCCGAGAGGCTCAGGGCCAGCCCCCTGGTCTCTCCCAGCCAGGCGATGATGAACCACAGCAGGCCGCCCGAGACGAACAGCGAGAGCATGGCCACCATCCCGAGCAGTCGGTAGTAGGCGATCATGTAGATGGCGACCAGGGTCAGGCCGATCAGACCCGAGACGATCCCGGCCCTCAGGGCGTCCGCGCCGAGGGTGGCGGACACGGTCTGGACCGTCTGAGGTTCGAGTTCCACGGGTAGGGCGCCGAAGCGGAGAACCAGGGCCAGGTCCTTGGCCTCGGCCTCGTCGAAGCTTCCGCTGATGATGGCCCGGCCACCGAACTCCTGGGCGTTGATGGTGGGAGCGGAGTACACGACACCGTCGAGTTCGATGGCGACCTGACGGCCGAAGTACACCTGGGCCATGGCGTCGAACTGATCGGCGCCCTGGGAGGTCATCTGGACCACGACCTCCCACTGGCCGGTGGGGAAGTCGGCGGTGGCGGACTGGACCACCTCACCGGTGAGTTCGGCGGGCGCCAGCAGGTAGACGGCGTTGCGGTCCCTGGAGGGGAGCAGTACGTAGCGGTCGGCGTCGTCGGCGTCGGGTGGGGTGAGGATCTCGTCGAGGGAGGGGGCGTTCTCGGGGGCCACGGTCGTGGGCGGAACGGTCGTGGCCGGCGAGGTGGTCGAGGAGGAGCCCGGTGCCGTGGTGGAGTCGGGTTCGGTGACCGTGGTGGTGGAGCCCCCCGCCGTGGTGGTGGTCGAGTCACCCACCGCGGTCGAGTCGGGAACGGTGGTGGTCGAGTCACCCACCGCGGTCGAGTCGGGAACGGTGGTGGTCGAGTCACCCACCGCGG
>DRKF01000343.1 GCA_011051915.1 Acidimicrobiales bacterium
GGAGTCGGCTCCGAGCTGATAAACCAGCTCAACTTCCGCCAGTTCGACAAGGCGGGAACGGTCCTTCTGTTCACCATTCTGGTCGTGTTGTTCATCGACACCTCCTCGGCCGCGGTACGCCGGAGGATCATCCTGGGTGGGGGGACCTCCGAGTCGGCCAACACCGAGGTGTTCAAGGATCTCTCCGGTCTCACCGGCCCCGGCCTCACCTAGGTCCCGACGGGATTTCGTAGGCGGTTCGGGGCTCCGGGGTGGCGTGTTCCCGGTCGGCCCCTTGGCCCCGGGGGGAGTGGTTGGGGTACCGTCCGCCAGCGTGACTTCAACCCGCACCCTTTCCGAAGCCGATTCGGTCCGCCTCCTGGCCCGCTACGGGGTGCCCGTGGCTCCCGAGGTGGTGGCGGAGGGGCCCGAGGAGGCGGCGGCCGCCGCCGGCGAGCTGGGCTTCCCCGTGGTCGCCAAGCTCTGCGGCGACGCCATAGCCCACAAGACCGAGAGGGGCCTCGTCCGGCTGGATCTCGGTGATGCCGACGCCGTCAGGAGTGCAGCGGCGGAGTTGCTGGCCGCCGCCCGCCCCGAGGACGGCGAGGTGGAGGTTCTGGTCGCACCGATGATCTCGGGCAACCGGGAGTTCATCGCCGGGCTGCAGAGAGACCCGGTCTTCGGGATGACGGTGATGCTCGGTGTGGGTGGGATCCTGGCCGAGGCCGTCGCCGACGCGGTCTTCGCCCTGGTGCCCATCGTCGAGGAGGACGCCATGGAGATGATCGACGCCCTTCGGACCCGCAAGCTGCTCGAGCCGTTCCGGGGGGAACCGGCGGTCGACAGGAACGCCCTGGCCCGGGTGCTGGTCGCCCTGTCGCGGGCGGCCCAGGCGGAACCGGAGCTGGTGTCGGCGGATCTGAATCCCCTCATCATCGACGCGGGCCGTCCGGTCGCCGTCGACGCCCTGGTGGAGGTCTCACGATGACGACCGGGTCGCTCGGAGGAGCCCACGAGGTCCGGGGCGTACCGCGGAGCGGGTCCCCGGAGGTCTCACGATGAGTCTTCGTCGGGAGCACTTCGAAGCCCTGTTCGAACCTCGTGGGGTGGTCGTGGCCGGGGCGTCCACCCATCCCGGCAAGTTCGGATTCGTGAGCCTGCACAATCTGCTGGCGTCGGGCTACCAGGGGGCGGTACACGCCACGAACCTGGCCGGGGAGACCGTTCTGGGCATCCAGACCGTTCGGTCCATCGACGATCTGCCCTCCGGTGAGATCGACCTGATGTTCGTGTGCACACCGGCTTCCACCAATCCCGACCTGCTGCGTTCCGCTGCCGCCAAGGGGATCAGGGCTGCGTTCATCACCTCCGCCGGCTACGGCGAGGCGGGGGAGGAGGGCCGCCGGGCGCAGCGGGAACTGGTCGATCTCGCCGACTCCCTCGACATGATCGTGGTCGGTCCGAACGGCCAGGGAGTCGTCTCCACCCCGGCCCACCTGTGTGCCCAGATCGTGGCCCCCTATCCACCCGCCGGTCGGATCGGGGTCGCCAGTCAGTCGGGCAACTTCGTGTCCTCGTTCATGAACTTCGCCGTGGGCAGCGGCATCGGAATCAGCCGGGCGGTGTCGGCGGGGAACGCGGCCCAGGTGGGGGTCACCGACTTCCTGCGCTACTACTCCGAGGACGAGGCCACCGGCGTCGGGCTGGCGTACGTCGAGGGAATCGACGACGGACCCGGGTTCGTCGACGGCCTCGCCGAGGCCGCCTCCCGCATGCCCGTGGTGCTGGTGAAGGGTGGTGCCACCGCCGGTGGCGCCCGAGCCGCCTCGTCCCACACCGGAGCACTGGCCACCGACGACGCCGTGTTCGACGGCGTCTGCCGTCAGCTCGGGGTGGTGAGGGCCCCTACCGTCGAGTCCGCCTATGAGACCGCGGCCAGCTTCGTCACCCAGCCCCTGCCCCGCGGTCCCCGTACCGCCGTACTCACCACCGCCGGGGGATGGGGAGTGGTCACCGCCGACGCCATTCACCGCTCGTCCCTGGAGCTGGTCGACCTGCCCGAGGATCTGGTGGCGGCGATCGACACCAAGCTCCCACCCCGTTGGAGCCGGGGAAACCCGGTCGACATGGCCGGGGGCGAGACCCGGGACACCATCCCCGAGGTCATGAGGCTCATCGCCGAGCACGACGCCGTGGACGCCATCATCTACCTGGGGCTGGGGATCCAGTCCAACCAGGCGTCCATGATGGCCCGGGGCCCCTTCTACCCCGACCACGGGCTTGAGCGCATCGTGGCCTACCACGAGCGTCAGGACCGTCGTTTCGCCGAGGCGGCGGCGGCCGTCAGCGCCGAGACCGGCAAGCCGATTCTCACCGCCACCGAACTGGCGGCCACCGACCCCGCCAACGCCGGGCCGGTGGCGGTCAGGGAATCGGGGAGGCTCTGCTACCGCTCCGCCGACCGGGCGGTGGCCGCCCTGGACGCCATGTGGCGCTACGCCCGGCATCGCCGCCGTCACGGGCTGGGGGTGTGACCCCACCACCTCTCTTCTGCCCCCCATCCCTCGCGATTTTCCTTTTGTGAGTTCGGGGGGCTGTGTGGGGGTCTTCCGGTCTCACAGATGGGGTGATTCCGGTGTGATCGGGCCCTGGTGGCCGAATGAGGCACCATGGTGCGGTGCGCAAGGCGATCATCACCATCGTGATCCTCACGGCCCTGGCCCTGATGGTCGTCCCGCTGGCCCTGCCGTGGCGGGCCACGCGTGATCTCGCCGCCGCCGAACGGGAGGCGGAGATCCGCCCCCAGGCCGTGGCCCGTTCCGAGCGGGCGGTGGAACCGGGGCCGCCTCTTCTGACCCCCAGACGGATTCCGGAGGTACTGGCCGAGCCGGTGACTCTGGCCCGGATAGCCGACTACCTGGAACCGGTCACCCGAGGCTGGCCCGAACCCTCCTGCCTGGTCGTATACGCCGGCGACCACCGGGTACTCGACTTCAACGGTGGCCTGGCCCTGACACCGGCCTCGGTGGAGAAGGTCATGACCGCCGTCGCCGCCCTCGACGACCTCGACCCCGAAAGCCGGTTCACGACTGCGCTGGTCGGGGGTGCTCCGCCGGCGGATGGGATCGTGAATGGCGATGTGTGGATGGTGGGCGGGGGCGACCCGGTCCTGGCCACCAGGGAGTACGCCGACTCCTTCCGCCGCCAACCACAGCTGTTCACCCCGCTGGAGGATCTGGCCGACGCCGTTGTCGCTGCCGGGGTCACCCGGATCCGGGGCCGCATCCTGGGCGACGACAGCCGCTACGACCGGGTCAGATTCCTTCCCTCCTGGCCCGAGCGCTACCGGTCCCAGAAGAACGCCGGCCCCATCGGCGCCCTGGCCGTCAACGACGGGTTCGTCGAGTGGGATCCGGTCCGGGTGGAGGCGGGTGACCCGGCCGCCCACGCCGCCGCCGAGCTGGCGGTGCTGCTGGCCGAGCGGGGGGTCGTGGTGGGGGGGACCGGGGTCGGGGTGGCCCCCGATGACGCTGTGCCCATCGCCCGGGTCGACAGTCCCCCGGTGGCCGAGATAGTCAGGGCGATGCTGCGCGAGAGCGACAACGACACGGCGGAGAGCCTGATCCGCGAACTCGGCCTGGTCGTGTCCGGCGACGGCTCCACGGAAGCCGGTGCCCAGGCCGTCGAGCAGGTCGTGTCGGAGCGGGTACCGGGCTCCGAAGCCGTGGCGGTGTACGACGGGTCGGGGCTGAGTCCCTCCGACACCACCAGTTGTGAGGTCCTGACCTCCCTGCTGGTGGAGGAAGGACCCGATTCGGTGATCGGCACCGGACTGCCGGTGGCGGCGGAGACCGGCACCCTGGCCCACCGGTTCATCGACACCCCCGTGGCCGGACGTCTGCACGCCAAGACCGGCCTGCTGAACCATGTGAACGGTCTCGCCGGGTTCGTCGAACCCTCCGATCCCGGTGACCCCCTGATCACCTTCGCCCAGCTCCTCAACGGTGTGCCTCTGGAGGGTCGGGTCGGTCTGGAGCTGCAGGAACAGCTCGCCCTGATCCTCGTCGACCTTCCCGACGGGCCCGACATCGCCAGGATCACCGTGCCGGGGGGCCGGCAGTGATGCGGTTGGGATTGGGCTGCAGGGCCCGCCCAAAGGGGGATCGGCTGTGGCCGGGTCGGGGGTGTGACGTACCCGGATCCCGGTGTAGAGCCCGTCCCCAGGGGGATCGGCTGTGGCCGGGTCGGGGGTGTGACGTACCCGGATCCCGGTGTAGAGCCCGCACCGAAGGGGATCGGCTGTGGCCGGGTCGGGGGTGTGACGTACCCGGATCCCGGTGTAGAGCCCGCACCGAAGGGGATCGGCTGTGAGTGAGCCCCGGTTGATGCCGGCCTTTCCCCTGGAGACGCCTCTGTTCCCCGGCCAGTTGCTGCCCCTGCAGGTGTTCGAGCCGCGCTACCTGCAGCTCGTCGACCACTGTGTGACGAACGCCTCGGACTTCGCCGTGGTGGGTATCTCGCGAGGATCGGAGGTGGGCGGGGGAGAGCAGCGATTCGACGTCGGCTGTGTCACCCGGATCCTCCAGGTGAGTGGCCCACCGGGAGGCCGTCTCCTGGTGGTGGGCGTAGGCGTGGGCAGGTTCCGGGCCGAGGCCTGGCCCCCCGACGACCCCCACCCGTGGGTCATGGCCCGCCACTGGCCCGATCCCGACCCGGCGGACCCGGACCGGACCGGTGAGCTGATGCAGGCGGTGTCGAACCGCCTGGTGGAACTCGGCGACGAGCCGGCGGCGATCAACCCCGCGCTACAGGACCCGACGGTGTTCGTCTACGAGGCTGCGGCCCGCTCTCCGATCGGGCCTCTCGACCGTCAGAAACTCCTCGAGTGTCCCGACGCGCTGTCCCGCCTGGAGTTGCTGGTCGACCTGTTGAACGGCCAGGTGGAGATGAGACGCCTCCTCTGACCGTGGCGTGTCCGTGTCTGACCATGGGATGCACCGACGCCGGACCATGGGATGTGTCCGTCCTGTCCCTGGGTTGCACCGACACCGGACCATGGGATGTGTCCGTCCTGACCCTGGGTTGCACCGACACCGGACCATGGGATGTGTCCGTGTCTGACCATGGGGCGTGTCCACATCTGGCATGCTGTGGCGGCTGAGAGTGAACTATCGCAGGCGGAGGTCCCGGGTGGCAGAGGAACAATCCAAGAACGGGCTCATCGCCGATGGCCGTGAGCTCGTCGAGCTTCTCAAGGACTACGCCCGTCAGGAGACCGTGGGTCCCCTCAAGGGGGTCGGTCGGTATCTGGCCTTCGGACTCGCGGGTTCGTTGCTGATCGCCGTCGCCGTGGTGCTGCTCACCCTGGCCCTGCTACGGGCCCTGCAGACCGAGACCGGTTCGGTATTCACCGGCTCGCTCAACTGGATTCCCTATCTGATCACCTTGTTGTTCGTGGTCCTCGTGGCGTCTCTGGCCACCCGGGCGATACTCAAGGGCGGCGACGGAGGTTCACAGTGACCGGCAAAGACTCGGGGACCGAGGTGAGCGGCGGGCAGGACCGCATCACCCGCGAGGACATCGAGAACAAGTTCCGCCAGTTGACCGGCGAGGTCAACGAGACCGCCCAGAGGATGTCCCGCATGGCCATAGCCGGGGGGGCGGCCGGGGTGGTCCTGTTGTTGATCCTGGCGTTCCTGATCGGCCGATCGAAGGGGGTCAAGAAGACCACCGTGGTCGAGGTGGTCAGGGTCTGATGGCACCACGCCCCTCAGCCCGGCGGGCCGGCGAGGCCCGACCGTGAAGTTCCTCGGACGGAAGATCCTCAAGGCCTTCTCGCGTCTCGGCGACACCGGCATGAGCCGGGGGACCCGCGGCGACGGTGCCTGGCTGGCAGTGGGTCTGGTGGTGGCTGGTTTCCGGTTGATGGCCCGCCTCGGGCGTCGCAAGCGCGAGGTGGTCTACAGCCGCGAACTGGAGCCGGGCGAGACCCTCGAGATCAGGCATCTCAACGTGGATCGCAAGGGTCGGCCGGTAGGTTGACCCCAGCGGCGGAGCCGGAGCCCCCCGCACCGATGGCGGAGGGGGAGACGATTGTTCTCGTCGACTCCAAACAGCGGCGCTACCTGGTGGCCCTCGAGGCCGGTGGCGAGTTTCACTCCCACGCCGGGATACTCGACCACGACCAGATCATCGGCTGTCCGGAGGGACTGGAACTCCGCTCCAACAAGGGAGCGCGGTTCCTGGCGCTGAGGCCGACCCTGGTCGACTACGTCCTGAAGATGCCCCGCGGTGCCCAGGTCATCTACCCCAAGGATCTGGGTCCCATCCTCATGATGGCCGACATCCACCCCGGGCTGACAGTTCTGGAGTCGGGGGTCGGATCCGGGGCCCTGTCGACCACCCTGGTCCGAGCCGGGGCGACCGTGGTGGGCTATGAGCTCCGTCAGGAGTTCGCCGAGACCGCCACGGCCAACGTCGTCGGTTTCCTGGGGCAGGAGGCCCTGGCCCACTACCGGGTGGAGACCCGTGACGCCTATCAGGGAATCGAGGAACGCAATCTCGATCGGATTCTGCTCGACCTGCCCGAGCCCTGGCAGGTGGTGCCCCACGTCCCCGGTGCGATGAAACCGGGCGGCATACTGCTCGCCTACAACCCCTCGATCAGCCAGGTGATGTCGTTGCGGGAGGCCCTCGATGCCGGACCTTTCGGGATGATAGAGACGGTGGAGGTCCTCAACCGTTCCTGGCACGTGGACGGCTACGCGGTCCGCCCGGACCACCGCATGGTCGCCCACACCGGCTTCATCACCCACTGTCGCCTGCTGCGTTGACATCGGCTCCCATGGGCCCCAGACTCCCTGAACTCCCTTGAACCTCGTAGATCTGTTCCTCGTCCTGCTGGTGGTCTCGGCGGCCGTCGGCGGCGGCCGCATGGGTTTCGTCGCCCGCTCGACCTCATGGCTGGGACTGGCGGTGGGGCTGAGCCTGGCGTTGCTGCTCACCCCGTTGATCGTCGGTCTGGTGGATTCGCTCGACGACGCCTGGGTCCTGTTCACCGCCCTGGCGGTCATGGTCGCCTTCGCCACCCTCGGGCAGTGGCTGGGGCTCAATCTGGGGGAGAGGGCCCGGGGCGCGGTCCACCGCCGGGTGGGGAGAGCCGACCAGATCGCCGGTGCGGCCGTGGGCGGTCTGGGCGTGCTGGTGATGTTCTGGCTGCTGATCCCCACCCTGGTGTCGACCCCGGGGCTCATAGCGGACCAGACCGCGGACTCCCTCATCGCCCGGGCGATCCTCGAGCGGGCCCCCGAACCCCCCGACACCCTCAGGGCCCTGAGGCAGGCGGTGGGCCAGGACCGGGGAACGGTGGCACTCGGGGGGGATGGGGCCGTTGTGGACCCGGGTCCACCGCCCTCGCTGTCGGGCCTCGACGCCGAGGCCCTGGACCGGGCGGCCCGGGCGGTGGTGCGAATCGACACCCTGGCCTGTTCCCGGCATCAGGAGGGCACGGGAGTCGTCGTCGAGCCCGGACTGATACTCACCAACGCCCACGTGGTGGCTGGGGGTGACGAGCTGGGAGTCGTCGACGAACTGGGACGCTCGTTCCTGGCGACCCTCGTGCACTTCGACGCCGAGCGGGATGTGGCGGTCCTCAGGGTGGAGGGACTCGAGGTTCCCCCCCTGGCGATGGCCAAGGCGGAAGTCGGAACGATCGGGGCGGTGTTCGGACATCCCGGTGGAGGCGACCTCCGGGTGGCTCCGTTCCGGATCGACGAGCTGGTGAGAGCCCGGGGTCGGGATCTGTACGACACGGTGGACACCTCGCGGGAGGTGTACATCCTCGCCACCCGGCTCGAGCTGGGCGACAGTGGCGCCCCACTGATATCCGACACCGGGGATGTCGTGGGTCTGGCCTTCGCCGTCTCCCCCGAAGACCCCGAGGAGGCCTTCGCCCTCACGGTGGCGGAACTCGAGGCCGCCCTAGGCGATGCCGCCACCGCCCCCAATTCCGATCCGGGTCCCTGTCTGTAACCCGCCGGCGGACCACCGGACGCGCAGACACCCCGGAACGCGATCCGGGGTGTCTGGAAGAATCAGTCGTGCTCGGGAGGAAACCCGGGGCTACTCGACCTCGATGAAGATGCACTCACCGGGACACTCTTCCGCCGCCTCGATCACGGCGTCCAGCTGACCGTCGGGAATCGGGGCCAGACTCTCGGCGCCACCGGGATCGGAAAGGACCTTCTCGCCGTCCTTGACGTAGGCGAGACCGTCGTCGAGCAGGGTGAATACGTCGGGGGCGATCTCTTCGCACAGACCGTCGCCGGTGCACAGATCCTGGTCGATCCAGACCTTCA
>DRKF01000344.1 GCA_011051915.1 Acidimicrobiales bacterium
ACCATGTGCACCACCATCTCCCCGATCCCCCCGACCGTCGGACAGCGTGGACGGAATATCGGCCCCGGGCCGGCTGATCGGCGACCGGCCCGGATCCATCCCGGGGCCACCCCCTCGGCCCGGGCCATGTACCGGCGCCGTCGCATGACCCTCGCCGTGATCCTGGCCGTCGTGGTGGCGCCCCTGTGGATGGTGGTGGGGCCGGCGGCGGCTTCCCCTCCGGCCCCGGGGAACCCCGCCCCCGCCGTCGTCGACTCGGCGCCCGTCACCGTTCACGTCGTGGCCCCCGGAGACACCCTGTGGTCGATCGCCCGGCGCTACTCGCCCGAGGGTGACGTGCGTCGGGCGGTGGACGAGCTGGCCCGCATCAACGGTGGGACCGACCTCCGGGTGGGCGACCACCTGGTGATCCCCTGGTGAGCCGGCCGTGGATCCCGCTCCTGCCGCCGGCCGGGCGGAGACGTTCTGCTCCGGGAACACGGTCTCGGTACGCGGATCACGTCCTTCGGGGTCAGCGCACCACCAGGTAGCGGAGGAACAGATAGTGGTCCTCGGTGAGCACCTGAACCAGTTCGAGGTCCACGGGAGTGTCCACGCCGGTCCCGTAGGCGATTCGTCGGGACTCCCCGGCCAGCAGCATCGGCGCCACGCTGAGAAAGACCTCGTCCACCAGGCCGGCCGCGATGAGCTGGGCATTGAGAGCCGGTCCCCCCTCCGACAGCACCGTCCGGGCTCCGAGGTCGGCCAGGACGTCCATGGCCGCCGCCATGTCCACCCTGTCGCCCCCGGCGACGACCACGTCGGCATGCTCGGCCAGCAGGCCACGGCGATCGGCCGGCGAGGCCTCCGAGGTGATGATGATCGGTCGGTTCGAACGGGAGCCGAACAGGCGGGCCCCTGGATCCAGGGACAGGCTGTTGGACACCACCGCCCCCCGGGCCACCGGCCAGGCTCCCGCCTCGAGGCGGCGGGTCCGGGTGCTGACCGAGGTGGAAGGAGGGCCGTAGTCCTCCACCGTGGCGGTGGTGGAGCCCACCAGGATCACGTCGGGAAGGGACCTGATGGCGCCGAACACGTCCTTGTCGCCGGCCGAGCCGAGGGGCCCGCTGGCGCCCTCCCAGTCGATGGCGCCGTCGGCCGAGGCGATCATGTTCATCATCACCCAGGGGCGTCGGGGGCCCCGGCGCTCCTGTTCGCGGTAGGCCCAGTCGGGGTCGATCTCGACGGTGGGCGGCGGCAGGATTCGGTACACGTGGACATCCCCGGGGTGGCTGTGGTGGCCGACGTTACCAACTCGGTGTACCTGGCCACCGACAGTGGTCCGGACATTTCTTCCGGCGGCAAATCGCGAAAATCTCGACCTGGCGATCTCCACAGGTGGTGGGGACCGACCCCTTTCGACATCAACCGTTCACCTCTCCGCAATGTGGACATCTTTGCCCGCTGTGGAGATCTTTTCGCCACGAAAACCCCAGGTCAGAGGTCTGGTTCACCCAGAGTGGCGGGGGTTGTCCACCGCGCTGTGGACAACACATCGCGCAAGTCGGGTGCGATAGTCGCCGGGGGACCGGCGTCGAGGCCACATTCGTCCACAGCATTCGGGTGGTTAGCCACAGATACCGGATGTTTTCCCTCTTCCACCCCACAGGCCCACGGGCGTAGATTCGATCCCACTGGCGGGCCCGGGCCGGAGAAGACGGAACGGATGGACGACGCCCCTCGATGGATACAATCGTCGAGCAGGAGTGGTCCAGGGGTCATCGATGCCTGAATGGTCTGGGCGACCGAACTCGGCCCAACCTGTCGGACACCGGTCGGGCCCGCCGAAACCACATCGCCCCGCGGGGCGGATCCGCCCCGGTGTCAACGCGCCCGGGACGGGCTTCCCACCGATGAGTTCCAGGAGTTGCAGATGGCTCTAGCCTCCGATCGTCAGGCCACCGGCCTGGCCCGGCATTTCACGACGGAGGGGGTCGATCCCTACGACGAGATCCGGTGGGAGAGACGCGACGCCCGGCTCACCAACTTCCGGGACGGCTCGGTCGCCTTCGAGCAGACCGGGGTGGAGTTCCCCGCCGACTGGTCGCTCAACGCCTCCAACATCGTGACCCAGAAGTACTTCCGGGGAACGCTGGGGACACCGGAGCGGGAGACCTCCCTGCGACAGGTGATCGACCGGGTGGTCGACACCATCACCGCCTGGGGGGAGAAGGACGGCTACTTCGCCGACGGGGCCGAGGCCCGCACCTTCTCCGACGAACTCAAGTGGCTGCTGGCCCGCCAGAGGGTCTCGTTCAACTCCCCGGTGTGGTTCAACATCGGTGTGGACGGGGTGCCCCAGCAGGCCAGCGCCTGCTTCATCCTCAGTGTCGACGACACCATGGACTCCATCCTCAACTGGTACGTCCAGGAGGGGAAGATCTTCAAGGGTGGCTCGGGAGCGGGGGTGAACCTGTCCCACATCCGATCGTCCCGTGAGTTGCTCGCGGGAGGGGGTGAGGCCAGCGGACCGGTCAGCTTCATGAGGGGGGCCGACGCCTCCGCCGGCACCATAAAGAGCGGTGGCAAGACCCGCCGCGCCGCCAAGATGGTGATCCTCGACGTCGACCATCCCGACATCGAGGACTTCATCTGGTGCAAGGCCCGTGAGGAGCGCAAGGCCCGAGTCCTGCGCGACGCCGGCTTCGACATGGACATCGACGGGGCCGACGCCTTCTCCATCCAGTACCAGAACGCCAACAACTCCGTCCGCTTCAGCGACGAGTTCATGGAGGCGGTGGAGGCCGATGCCGACTGGAACCTCATCGCCCGCACCGACGGCTCGGTCATCGAGAGCGTGCCCGCCCGGCGGATCTTCCGTGACGTGGCCCAGGCGGCCTGGGAGTGCGCCGATCCCGGGGTGCAGTTCGACACCACCATCAACCGGTGGCACACCACCCCCGAGACCGGTCGCATCAACGCCAGCAATCCCTG
>DRKF01000345.1 GCA_011051915.1 Acidimicrobiales bacterium
ACCCGACGGTTCGCGGGTGACGGTGTGGACGACATTCTCACCCGATCAGGCCGATCTCGACTACGGCCGCCCCGAGGTTCTGCTGAGGATAGTCGGAGTGCTGCTCAACTACCTCGACCACGGTGCCGGGGCGATCCGCCTCGATGCCGTGGCCTTCCTCTGGAAGCAGGAGGGCACAACCTCCATACACCTTCCGCAGACCCACACCATCGTCAGCATCTTCCGTTCGGTGCTGGAGGCCGTGGATCCCTCGGTGATCCTGGTCACCGAGACCAACGTGCCCCACCGGGAGAACATCTCCTACTTCGGTCCGCCCGAACGCCCCGAGGCCCACGCGGTCTACCAGTTCGCCCTGCCTCCGCTGGTGCTGCACGCCCTCCTCACGGGGAGCGCGGGACCCCTCCGCGAGTGGGCGGCCTCGGTGGCCCCCGAGAGACCGGACACGACGTTCCTGAACTTCCTGGCCTCCCACGACGGTGTCGGTCTGCGACCGGTGGAGGACCTGCTCCCCCGCTCCGAGATCGATCGGATCATCGCCATGGCGGAGACGGCCGGAGGCCGGGTCAACAGTCGGGCCGGGGAGGACGGGAAGCCCGTTCCCTACGAACTCGGCGGGACCTGGATGTCTCTCATCGGGGCCGGTGCCCCCCACTTCGCCCTGAGACGCCACCTGGCCTCCCACGCCATCGCCTTCTCCCTGCGGGGCATCCCCCTGGTGTACGCCCATTCCCTGCTCGGCTCCCGAAACGACACCACCGCCTATCTCCGCACCGGTCAGCCCCGCGACCTGAACCGGGCCACCGTGGACCTGGCGAGGGTGGAACGAGCCCTGACCCGGCCCGAATCGATTCCGGCCCGGGTGTTGAACGGACTGAAGATCCAGCTCCGGGCCCGTGCCTCACGCCCGGCGTTCCACCCCGACTCCGAGCAACGGATCCTCCCCGACCACGACTCGGTGTTCGGGGTCGAGCGCACCTCGGCGGAGGGCTGCCGGAGCCTCGTGCTGGTCAACGTCACCGACTCCGCCGTCGACTTCAGGCTCCCCGACGACGGCAGGTGGGTGCCGGCCGGGCACCGCGACGTCAGCTCGCCTGTGGTCACCCTCGGACCTTACGGGTACCGTTGCCTGGATGATCTCTGCGATGCGGACCGGTAGCTTCGAGCAACGATGAGGGTAAAGGCCGACGAAGTGGCTGAGAGGGCCGGTGTGTCCCGATCCACGGTCAGCCGGGCCCTTCGCGGCCTCTCCAACGTCTCGGAGGACACCCGCCAACGGGTGATGGCTGCCGCCGACGAGCTCCAGTACCGTCCGATGGCGGCGGCCTCCCATCTCGCCAGCGGCCGCACCGGGGCCGTGGGGGTCACCGTTCCCGCCTTCGACAAGTGGTACTTCACCGAGGTCGTGGCCGCCGCCGAGAGGGTCCTGCGCCCCCACTCCCTCGACCTGGTGCTGTATCACGTCGAGACCGGCGAACAGCGCCGGTTTCTCACCGACACCGCCCCCTACCGCAACCGGGTCGACGGTCTCATACTGGTCGCCGTCGTCCCCGACCCCACCGAGGCCGCGTATCTCAGGCGCATACACGCCCCGGTGGTGACCATCGGGGCCGAATCCCGGGAGTTCAGTTCGGTGGGAGTCGAGGACCGCTCCGGAGCCGCCCGGGCCGCGGTGCACCTGGCCAACCTGGGGCACCGCCGCCTGGCCCTGCTCATCGGTCCCATCGACGAGTCCGTCCGCCACGAGGTCCTCAGGGAGCGCCGGGCCGGGTTCATCGAGACCGCCACGGCGATGGGTTGCACCGTGAGTGAGGTGGTGGCGGAGATGACGCTGGCGGGGGGAGCCGAGGCCATGACCGAGCTCCTGAGCCGGCCCGAGGCGCCCACCGGGATATTCGCCTGTTCCGACGAGATGGCCGTGGGTGCCCTCAAGACGGCGCGTGACGCCGGTCTGGACGTGCCCGGTCACCTGTCGGTGATCGGATTCGACAATTCCGAGTTGGCCACGATCCTGGATCTCACCACCGTGGACCAGGAGGTGCCCAGCCACGGTGAGTCCGCCGCTGAACTCCTCATCGAGCTGATCGAGAACCCCGGGGGCGAGAGGAAGCACCGCCGCATGTCCACCCACCTGGTCATCCGCAAGTCGACGGCTCCGCCGATGGACTGTGACGGAGCCGCTCCGTTCAGCCACCACACCGGCCTCCGCTGAGCCTCTGGCTTACTGCCATGACAACTCCGGGCACCGCAGACGAATCAGCCTCCTCGGCCGGCACCGGCGATTCGGTCGAACGGCGGGAATCCCTCCCGGAAGGCACCTCCTCCGGCCCGATGTCGAGCGCCGAGTTCCGCCGGCACGGCCGCCGTATCGTCGACTGGATCGCCGACTACATGGACCGCGTGGCGGATCTGCCCGTGCAGTCCAGGGTTTCACCGGGCGAGATCCGGTCCGGCGCCGCTGCCCACCCGCCCCTCAGCGGAGAACCCTTCGAGGCCCTCCTGGCCGACCTCGACCGGGTCGTTCTCCCCGGCATCACCCACTGGCAGCACCCGGGTTGGTTCGCCTTCTTCCCCGCCTCGTCCTCACCCGAAGCGGTCCTCGCCGAGTTCGTCTCCGCCGGGCTGGGTGTCCAGGGGATGATGTGGTCCACCAGTCCCGCCGTCACCGAGATCGAGAACCTGGTGATGGACTGGCTGGTCGAGCTACTCGACCTTCCCTCCACCTGGCGGACCGACACCGGGCCCGGTGGAGGGGTGATCCAGATGAGCGCCAGCGACTCCACCCACACCGCTCTCGTGGTCGCCCGGCACCGGGCCACCCGGGCCGGAGCCGACATGGGCTCACTGGTGGTGTACACCTCCGCCCAGGCCCACTCGTCCATCGAGAAGGGAGCCCGGGTGGCCGGGTACTCCCATCTCCGTCTGATCGGTACCGACTCCGATCACGCCATGTCGGTCCCCGAGCTCAGACGGACCGTGACCGAGGACCGGGACCGTGGCCTCACACCCGCCTTCCTGTGCTCCACGGTGGGTACGACCGGAACGACCGCGGTGGATCCGGTCCGGGAAGCGGCCGCGGTCGCCACCGAGTTCGGGATGTGGCACCACGTCGACGCCGCCTTCGCCGGATCAGCGATGGTCTGCCCGGAGTTCCGCCACCACCAGGACGGCCTGGAACTCGTCGACAGCTACGTGTTCAATCCCCACAAGTGGATGCTCACCACCTTCGACTGCTCGGCGTTCTTCGTCGCCGATCGCCGGCCCCTGCTCGAGGCGCTGTCCATCCTTCCTCCCTATCTCCGCAACGAGGCGTCCGACACCGGGCGGGTCATCGACTACCGCGACTGGCACGTCCCACTCGGGCGGAGATTCCGGGCCCTCAAGCTCTGGTGGGTTATCAGGACCCTCGGGGTGGACGGACTGCGGGCCCACATCCGGCGCCACGTGGAGTGGGCCCGGGAGATCGAATCCCGGATCGAGGCCGATCCCCGCTTCGAGACCATCGCCCCCACCCCGTTCTCGCTGGTCTCGTTCCGACATCGCGGCGGTCACCCCGCCACACGTGAACTGGCGGATCGGGTCAACGCCTCGGGTCGGGCCCTGGTCACGGTGTCCGAACTCGACGGTGCCCCCTTCGTGAGGATCGCGGTCGGGTCCTCCACCACCACCCACGACGATGTCGTCGCCCTGTGGGATCTGATCGACGAACTCGCTCCCCCCCTCGGCTGAGGACGGGAGCGGCTCGCGCTGTCGGTAGGGGTCAGGGGCGTGGCGGCAGGGGGAACCTGAGTCGGGCCGCCACCAGCTCCTTCCGGAGTGGTGTCTCGGCTCGCACCTGGAGAATCCGACCTCCGGAGTCGAGGACCGATGCCACCAGTTCGTCGAGGACGTCGGGAACCGGCTGGGGCTCCGCCCCGCACATCGGACAGGTGTCACCCTCGGTACCGAGCCAGCCGCATTCGGGGCACATGACTCCCTCGAGGGTGGCGTCGTGATCGATGAACAGCCGGTCCACGGCGGCGACATCGGCCGCCCACAGCACGTGGTCGACGCCGACCACGGCCCGGTCGCTCCCACCGGCCTCGTCGCAGAACTCCTGGACGGTGCGCTGTTCGTCCTCCAGCTCGTAGGCCGACACGATCTCGGAGGCCTGTTCGGCGATGCGGGCCGGGGTGGCGTTGGCCATGTCCACGGTGAAGGTCCCCACGACCAGATCCTGGATGTCGCGGGGAAGCATCTGGGCCATGGAGGTCGGGTGCTGATCGAGACCGCCGAAAACCAGCAGATCGATGCCGTCGATCCTGACCATCTGTTCGACCACTCCGGCCACGGCCCGGTAGTGACGGTTCAGCATCTCCTCGGCCTTGTTCTGCATGCGGTGTTCCTCGAGGCCGTACCAGCCCCCGTGGGAGGCCTGTCGCAGATGCTCGCTGCGCAGCACCGAGGAGCTGGTGAGTTCGCCTCCGCGCAGTTCGAAGAACTCCGCCTCGGAACCGTCGAGCACGACCACGCCGTAGGTCTTGAGGTCCTCCACTATGGAGAACAGCGGCCGCAGCCAGGGGGTCGTGTCCACGACGATTCGGTCCCGCGGACCGCGGGGCAGGTCGATCGATTCGAATATGCCGGCTCCATGGCAGGAGAAGACCGCCCGGCCTCCGGGAGTCCAGCGATCCTTGAGGTCGTTCTCGATGTCCTCGATGTCGGACCTCAGGGAGAGCCGCGCGTCCCTGTCCAGCTCCTCGGACGAGACGAGGGGACGTATCCGCGACAGAAGACTGTTCACCCTCGTCGGCAGCGCGGCGCGGGCCGTGGGATCGGTGGGAACCGGCACGTACAGAGAGACGATGGGCAGGCCCCCCGTGTCCAGATGAGCCAGCCGGCGGAGCGTCTCCTGATCGACCATTCTTCCTCCTTCAGAGGGATGATTCGGGGTGGATGAAATATGCGGATGGGAATGCGATCCGGACCCTCGGGGTCCAGTCGGTTCAACAACCGTACCCGTCGATTTGTGCCCGCCGGACGGCCCCGCTGCGGCTACCGGGACCCGGCCCGGACCGGGGGTGAGGCCGGCAGGGTGACATCGAGAAACTGCAGGTCGGGGCTGCAGTTCTCCAGGGAGTACTCCGGCCCGGCGGGAATGACGAAGCTGTCACCGGTAGCCAGGATCTCGTCCTCGCGGTTCTCGATCCTCAGGATGGTCGAGCCCTCCAGGACGAAACCGAACATGAACTCGCCGTCATGGCGGACGGGATCGGTCGCCCGCGCCCCTGCGGGTCGTGCCACCCTCACCCCGGCCAGGCCGTCGGTGGCGGCGCCGATTCCGATGTCGCGGTACTCGAATCCGGAGTGTCGCCAGGGTCGCCACCGGGCGGAGGCCGCCACGTGGCGCACGAACCTCTGCCCCCCGTAGTCCCTGTCGGGGAGGAACCGACCGGTCGGGAGATCCATGAGATGGTCGGCGTGGGTGTCGTGAACCGCCGGGCAGCCGATCTCCACCACCTCCAGGCCCGGGGACGCCTCCATGACCCGGTGGCGGATTCGCGGGGGCTGGAGGACGCAGTCCCCTGCCTGCAGCACGAACGGATCGCCCTGATCCTCATAGGCCACCTTCACCCAACCCCGGTAGCAGTAGATCATCTGGAACCGGATGTGGTGATAGTGCACGTAGTCGGGCACCGGCCCCCCGTCGGGTATGGAGATGTGGGAGGCCACGAAACGGCCACCGAGCCGGCCCGGAATCAGGTCGCGGTACCTCATACCGGCCCGACCGACACCCCAGTCGGCGTCGGCCAGACGGGTCACCACCAGCTCCTGTACTCCCTCGGGAACCAGCACCGGCACATCGGCCGGCACCAGGCGTACCCGTGTGCCGTTGGGGGCGTGGATCTCCCGCTCCGTGAACTCTCCCGGTTCACCCCCGACCTCCAGTCGCAGCGATCCGGGGTCACCCGACGCCCCCTGCTCCAGACGCAGGGTGATCCCGTGGCCGGACACCACCGCCACCTGGGGGGAGTCGGCGGGAAAGATGGTGTCGACCACCATGCCCAGACTCTCGGTGAAGAACTCCAGGGTCGGGGCCAGGTCCCGGCAGGGAATCACCACCTGGGCCCTCTCGACCTCGGGGACCTCCCCGCCGCTCCGTTCGTTGTGTGCCACTTCGGCCTCCGTGTACCCGCTGCCGCCCTGTCCCGCCCACCTTCGCAGGCCCGCCCGGCCGGGTCCAGAGACGGGAGGGATCAGCTCGGACGGCCTCGACCGGTCAGCGTGCCACCAACGATCTGACCGCTGCCTCGATACGGGCCTCGGATCGGACGGCCTCGACCGGTCAGCGAGCCACCAACGATCTGACCGCCGCCTCGATACGGGCCTCGGAGACGAGAACGGTTGCCGCCGCCTCGCCCAGGGGAACGAAGCTGTCCTCCCCCGCCACCAGAACGGCCGGGCCCCGGTATCCGCCCTCGACCAGGGCGGTGACGACACCCTCGCCGACTCCCCCGCTACGCCGGGTCTCGTCCACGATCAGAACCCGACCGGTCCCCTCGGCGTGGGCCCGTATCTGCTCGACCGGCAGAGGTGCCAGCCAGCGGAGGTCCAGCACCCGGCAGTCGATTCCCTCGGCCGCCAGACGTTCGGCCACCCTCAGGGACATGTAGAGCCCGTTGGCCCAGGTCATGATGACCAGGTCCCGGCCCGGTCGGGCCACCCGGGCCCTGCCGATGGGGACGTGGTCGGCCGCCCAGGCCGCCGGTGGCCGGTAGGGCGCCAGCCAGCGTCCATCCCCCGGGGTCAGGAGATCGCGTGTGTGGTAGAGGGCGATGGGCTCGAGGAACAGGCTCACGGTGCCCTCGGCCCGGGCCGCGGCCACGCACGTTCTCAGCATGGCGGCGGCGTCGGCGGGTCGGCCGGGCGAGGCGATCACCACCCCCGGAATGTCCAGCAGGGGGGCCAGGCCGTTGTCGTTGTGGAAGTGGCCGCCGAACCCCTTCTGATATCCGTAGGACGCGATGCGTACGACCATCGGGTTGAGATACCGACGCTGGGAGAAGAAGGCCAGGGTCGCCGCCTCGCCCCTGATCTGGTCGATGGCGTTGTGGAGGTAGGCCAGATACTGGATCTCGGGGATCGGGAGCAGTCCGCACACGGCCGTGCCCAGCGCCAACCCCAGGATGGACTGCTCGTCGAGGATGGTGTCGAACACCCGTGAGGCTCCGAACATCCTCTGCAGCTTGCGGGTGACCCCGTAGACGCCGCCCTTGAGGCCCACGTCCTCCCCGAACACCAGAGCTCCCGGGTCGGCGGCGAGTGTGTCGGCCAGGGTCCGGTTGAGGGTCTCGGCGAGGGTCAGCGGTCCCTGATCCTCGGGCGGGGTTCCGAACAACGACGTCCTGTCCGACGTCGGTGCCGCCTGTTCCACCTGCTGGGCCACCGCCATCGGTTCGGGTCCGGCCAGGGGGGCCATGACCTCCACGGCCGAGTTCATCTGGGGCGCGTCGAGCAGGGATTCGGCCAGCTCGGTGATGTGGCGCCGGCCCCGGAGATATCTCTCGACCAGTTCCGCCGGCGTGGCCAGGCCGTGGGTGACCATGGCCCGGGCCGTACCCAGGATCGGGTCCCGCTCCCGGTCGGCCCTGATGTCGGCTGCACTCCGGTAGGCGGCCTCCACGTCGCTACCGGCATGGCCCAGGAATCTCACCGTACGGAGATGTAGGAATCCCGGTCTGCGGGTGTCTCGGATCCGTTCCACCAGATCGCGGGCGACGGTGTGGACTCCGACCGGGTCGTGTCCCTCCGCCCGGGCGTATGTCAGGCCGGGTCGGTCGGCCACAGCGGTCTCTATCCAGTCGGGCGGGGTGGGGACGCTGATGCCGATTCCATTGTCCTCGCACAGGAACAACAGGGGCATGGGCAGACCGCGGTGCGACGTCAGCAGAGCGGCGTTGAGCGCCCCCTGGGTGGTCGAGTGGTTGAAGGAGGCGTCGCCGAAACTGCACACGGCCACCGCCCGGGGGCCCCATGGGGTGTCACGACCGAGCCGGGCGGCGCGATCCACGGCGAAGGCGGTGCCCATGGCCCGGGGCAGATGGGACGCGATGGTCGATGTCTGGGGTATGACCGCCATGTCGGGATGGCCGAACACCTTGTGCCGTCCCCCGGCCATCGGTTCCTCGCGAGCGGCGAGCATCCCCAGCAGCACGTCCCGTTCCCACCCGGATCGACCACAGGCCCTCGCCCGGGCGGCATAGAAACCGCCGGAGCGGTAGTGGAGCAGGGCCGGATCCCCACACCTCAGGACCGAGGCGACGACGGCGTTCGACTCATGCCCCGCCGAGGAGATCGTGTAGTAGCCGAATCCCCGCTCCTTGAGCCGCCGGGCCACATGGTCGAGGTGCCGGGCCGAGCACTGATCGTCGAACAACGCCTCGAGGTCCAGTCCGTCGGGGAGGGGTCCCGGCGCCCCACGCGGGCTGTGCTCCCTTTCCAGGGCCACCACGGCGGACAGCAGATCCTTCTCGAGTGGATCCAGGTCGGCGGGAAGGGAGGGCACTCCGGTCATTCCCAGAGTGTCCCATCCCCCGGTACCGGCGGGTGGGAACACCGCTGATCGGCGCCACGGGGCGCCGCTGCCGCCCGACACGATCGGGGACCACGGAGTCGGCGGACACAGAGTCGGGAACACGCGGTTGGCCGACACGGTGTAGAAACACCGTCATGACCGAATCCTCCCCGACCCGCGACCCCGAGGCTCCGGAGATGCCCCGGGACATGGAACTCGCCCGCACCACTCCCCTTTTCGATCCCGAGTCCGTACCCAAGGCGATCCTGGGCTCCCACCAGGTGGCCGCCGGGGTGTGGGGCCGCCTGGTCTGCCGCACCGGCCGGGTGGGCTTCGCCTTCGAGGAGCCCGAGGACTCCGAGGTCGTGGAGCTCGGGCCGGGCGAGCACTTCGACATCCCCCCCGAGAGAAGGCACCGGGTGGTCCTGCTGGGCCCGTCCACTTTCGTGGTCGAGTTCTACCGTCCCCGCTCGACCGGTTGAAGCCCCAGGCCCGAACTCGACCGTGACCAGGAGGAGGCCCACTCCGTGACCGATACCGCCGAAGCCCGCGATCGAGCCCGCCGCTACCGGGAGAACCTCCAGGGGGAGCTCGACGGCGTCGCCATGTACGAGGCCCTGGCCGAGCTCGAGAGCGACGAGCACCTCGCCGAGCTCTACCGGCGCCTGGCCGCCACGGAGCGCAACCACGCCCGCATGTGGGCGGGAAAGCTGGCCGAGGCCACGGCCTCCCACACCGGGAAGCTACGTCCCCCTCCGGCGGGGCCATCGGCCCGAGCCCGTTTTCTGATCTGGCTGGCCCGCCGTTTCGGGCCGGGCCTCCTCCTTTCGATCCTGGCCGTGGAGGAACAGCGCGGCCAGACGATGTACGACGATCAGCCCGAGGCCCAGGGCACCACCCTGCCCGCCGACGAGCGCTCCCATGCCCGGGTGCTGCAGACCCTCGTCGAGAGTGACTCCGGTGGTCTCAGCGGTTCGGGGATCGCCCGCTTCGAGGGACGGCACAGCTCGGTCGGCGGGAACTCGTTGCGCGCCGCGGTGCTGGGGGCCAACGACGGCCTGGTGTCGAACCTGGCCCTGGTCATGGGAGTCGCCGGAGCCGACATCTCCAACGACGCGGTCCTGGTGGCGGGATTCGCCGGACTCCTGGCCGGGGCCATCTCCATGGCCCTGGGCGAATGGCTCTCCGTACAGTCCTCCCGCGAGCTCTACGAACACCAGATCGAGGTCGAGGCGGTCGAGCTGGCCGAGATCCCCGAGGAGGAGCGGGAGGAGCTGATCCTGATCTACGAGGCCAAGGGCCTGGCCCGCGGGGAGGCGGAGGCCCTCGCCGACAAGATCCTCTCGGATTCCGACACAGCCCTGAACACCCTCTCCCGCGAGGAGCTCGGTATCGACCCCGATGAGCTCGGGGGCTCCCCCTGGCGGGCGGCGGGGGCCTCGTTCCTCCTGTTCACCCTGGGTGCCATCTTCCCGGTCGCACCGTTCCTGTTCCTGTCGGGTTGGCCCGGTGTGCTCACCAGTCTGGTGGCGAGCGGACTGGCCCTGTTCGCCGTCGGGGCGGCGATCACCCTGCTCACCGGACGCGGGATCCTACGGTCGGGAGCGCGCCAGATGCTGCTCGGTCTGATCGCGGCCGCCGTCACCTTCGGGATCGGCACCCTGATGGGGGTGGCGGTCAGCTGATCTCCCGGTGAGGTCGGTTCCCGGACCGGCGCCGGCTACCGGTTAGCCTGCCGGTGCGGAAGCGACGTACCAGGGGGCCTCGATGACGGCATCGGATTTCAGGGTGGCCGCGGTGCAGGCGACCCCGGTGTTCCTCGACCGTGAGGCAACGGTGGATCGCGCCGTGGCCCTGATCGGGGAGGCGGCGGCCGCCGGAGCCGGGCTGGTGGTCTTCCCCGAGGCCTTCGTCCCCGGCTATCCCGACTGGGTCTGGCGAACGCCCCCCTGGGGAGG
>DRKF01000346.1 GCA_011051915.1 Acidimicrobiales bacterium
CTCGCGTCGAATTCGATGTCCACGAATTCGATGTCCGGCCCCCATCGTCTAGCGGCCTAGGACACCACCCTCTCAAGGTGGCGGCACGGGTTCAAATCCCGTTGGGGGTACAGATCGCGTCGAAGCCGGGCCCTCCACGGTCCGGCTTCGACGTTCGTCTCGTCGGGAGGGAAGCCTTGGCCACGATGGATGTTCCCGAGCCCCCGTGGTCGCTCCATCTGCCCGAGGGGCAGGAGCCCGGGGATCTCGACCTGACCACGGGAGGAACCCTCGTCCACCGGTGGGTGGACCTGTGGGCCCGCCGACCCGAACGGGAGGTCCTGCACGACCCGGACCGCGGATGGATCACCGGAGAGGTCCTGGAGCGGGAATCGGGTGACAAGGCCCGATCCCTGGCGGCCATGGGGGTCGGCTCGGGGGAACGGGTCCTGTTGGGAGGAAGCGCCGGGGTCGACCTGGTGACAGCCCATGTGGCGTGTCTGCGGTTGGGGGCGGTGGTGGTGCCCACCAACCCCGCCTACCGAGAGGCCGAGCTGGCCCATCTGATCGGGGATGCCGAGCCGGTTCTCGCCCTCACCGACGATCCCCGAACCGTGGCCCGCTTCGGCGCCGCTGCTCCCTCCCTGAGGGTGGAACCCCTCCACCTCGGAGGGGAACCGCACGGGCCCGCCGTCGAGCTCGACGCCGTCGGTCCGGGGAGTCCGGCCCTGATCGGCTACACGTCGGGGACCACCGGACGGCCGAAGGGAGCCGTGCTCAGTCACGGAAACCTGCTGGCCGGTGTCAACTCTCTGCGGGTGGCCTGGCGGTGGACATCGGAGGACCGTCTGGTGCTCGCCCTGCCCCTGTTCCACATGCACGGACTGGGTGTGGGTCTGCACGGCACCCTGGCGGCGGGAGCGTCGGCGGTGCTGCTGCCCCGTTTCGACCCCGAGGCGGTGCTGGACGCGGTGGCCGCACATGAGGCGACGATGTTCTTCGGGGTACCCACCATGTACAACCGGCTGGTGGAGTCGGCCCGGGCCGGACTCCTCGGTCGGTTGCGTCTGGTGGTTTCGGGCTCGGCGCCCCTGCCGGCCGCCATGCACCGGCGGATAGAGGAGCTGACCGGCCAGAGGGTCGTGGAGCGCTACGGGATGACCGAGACCATCATGCTGGCTTCGAATCCCGTGGACGGAGACCGCAGGGCGGGAACGGTCGGAGTGGCCCTGCCGGGCGTGGACCTGCGGCTCGAGGAAGGCACGGACGAGGTTCTGGTGCGGGGGCCCAATGTCTTCGGCGGCTACTGGAGACGCCCCGACGCCGACGCCGAGGCCTTCGAGTCGGGGTGGTTCCGCACCGGTGACGTGGGCTCGTTCGACGAGAACGGCTACCTGACCCTGGTGGGTCGGGCCAAGGAGCTGATCATCACCGGGGGCTACAACGTCTATCCCCGGGAGGTCGAGGATGTCCTGAGGTCCTTCCCCGGCGTGTCGGAGGTCGCGGTGGTCGGGATCCCCTCCGAGGAATGGGGCGAGGAGGTGTGTGCCCACATCGTGACCGAGGCGGGGGCCCACGTCGATCACGGGGAACTGCGGGAGTACGCCGCTGCCCGGTTGGCCCCCTACAAGGTGCCTCGGCACTACCGACCCACCGAGGCCCTACCCCGTAACGCCCTGGGCAAGATCCAGAAGCACCGCCTCACCTGAGGGTTGGGGCTCGGAGGGTGGGGGAAGGCCGGGTTCGCGGCCCGGGCCACCTGCTCACCTGACGGGTCGGACCTCGGGGGCGAGGTTGCGAACCTGGGAGGCGGTCGAGTCGTCGACGACCTCCTGGCTGGCTCTCTCGGCGGCCACCCTCTCGCGGTAGGCCCGGAGTTCAGCCTCGGCGGTGACGGCGTCCCACCGGAGTTCCGCCGCCATCAGCCCGGCCACCTCGGGCGCGGCCCCCAGACCGCGGTCGGAGGTCTCGATCGACAGTCGGGTTCGACGGGTGAGGACATCCTCCAGATGGAGGGCGGCCTCGTGGGTGACGGCGTAGACCACCTCGGCTCGAAGGTAGGGCTCACCGCAGGTGATGGGTTCGAGGAGTTCGGGGCGCTCCCCGGTGGGCGCCAGCACCTCCTCGATCCGGTCGCCGTGGCGACTGAGGAGATGCTCCACGGCGTCGGTTCCCAGACCGTACCGCCGGGCCAGGTCGGCTCTGGAGGCCAGCAGCGACTCGTAGCCCGCCGCCCCGATCAGGGGGAAATCGTCGGTGGATGACGGGGGAAGTTCACCCTCGATCAGTTCGGAGGCGGCGTCCACGGCGTCGGCGGCCATCACCCGGTAGGTCGTGTACTTGCCCCCGGCCACGGTCACCAGTCCCGGTCGGGGTCGGGCCACCACGTGCTCGCGACTCACGTCGGTGGTGTCGGCATCCTCGGTCTCGACCAGGGGCCGTACCCCGACGTAGACCCCCACGATGTCCTCGTGTCGAACCGGTCGCCGCAGGATCTGGTTGACCCGGTCCAGCAGGTAGTCGATGTCTGAGCGGGTGGCGGCCGGATGGTCGACCTCCTCGTCCCACGGGGTGTCGGTGGTTCCTATGATCCAGTGGTCGTCCTCCCAGGGAATGACCAGGAGGATGCTCTTCTCGGTGCGCACGATCAGCCCGGTGTCGGGTTCGTCCATCTCGATGGCGGATCGGGGCACGACGATGTGAACGCCCTTGGAGGCCCGCACCCTGATCGGCCGATTCCCGGCCATGTCCTCGATCTCGTCGGTCCACACCCCGGCGGCACTCACCACCACCGTGGCCTCGACGGCGATGCGGCGTCCCGTCTCGAGGCACTCGATCTCGACGCCGTGGACCCGGTCGCCGTCCCGCAACAGACCGGTGACCTGGGTCCGGGTGAGGATCCGGGCGCCGAGGCCGGCGGCGGTGCGGGCCACGGCCAGGGTGTGCCGGGCGTCGTCGACCTGGGCGTCCCAGTAGCGGATCGCCCCGACCAGGGAATCGGGGTCGAGGGCGGGCACCAGCTCCAGGGCGGACCGGCGACCGAGGTGGCGATGACGGGGGAGAGGATTGTCCCCCCGGCTGGCGAACAGGTCGTAGAGAAACACCCCGGCCCCGACGTAGGGTCGTTCCCAGAAGCGATGCCGCAGGGGATACACGAACGACACCGGTCGCACGAGGTGGGGGCAGAGCCGCTGGAGGAACAGGCCACGTTCCTGCAGGGCCTCGAAGACCAGCTTCAGGTCGAGCTGTTCGAGATACCTGAGCCCCCCGTGGATCAGCTTGGAGGAGCGACTCGAGGTTCCCGAGGCGAGGTCGCGTTGCTCGAACAGGGCCACGCGCAGACCGCGGAGGGCGGCGTCGAGAGCGGTTCCGGCCCCGGTGACACCACCACCGATGACGATCAGGTCCAGGGGAGTGCGGCCGATGGTGTCCAGTGCCTCGGCCCGGGCCCGGGGCCCGAGTGCGGAGGGGTCCTCCCCGGTTGCTGCCATGGGTTGAAGCCTAGGGGCTTCCCGACCACAGGGATCTCAGGACAGCGAGGGGATCGGATTCCATCCCTGAGGTCTCGTCGAACCTCATCGTCGCCCGTGAGACGGTGTCGTAGGGGTCCCAGGCGCCGGGTCCGGGGGACTCACCGTGGGCGAAGCGGGCCCAGGAATCGGTCATGGTCTCGGACAGCTTCTCCGCGGTCTCGCCCGTCGGACCGGTGAAGACATCGACCCCGGGACGGTCCAGGGTGCCGAACACGAAGGGGATCTCCAGGGCGTGGCAGGAACCGAGCATCCCGCCCAGAGCCGAGGAGCGCCACGAGAACAGGTACGAACGGGTCGAGCCGTGATCACGGGCCGAGAGTGCTTCGAGGAGTCTGCGGGCCGGGTCGCGGAACACCTTGTCGGTCATGACCGCCGCCCAGACCTCATCGGGTGAGGCGTCGGGAAGGACCGACCGGTAGGCGTGGAGTGCGTCGTCGGGATCGAACGTGCCGTCCCTGACGAAGCGACGGCGCAGGCGTTCCTCGGTCAGACCACCGGGGGATCCCAGGGCGAAGAGGTTCCACTCGTCGAGGTTGGTGCCGACGATGACGTCCACCCCCTCCGCGGTGCCGTCGGCGATACCGGACAGCGGGTCGGAGGGAAGGTGCGAGCCGTCGCGTACAGGCAGCAGGGGCATTCCCGCCGAGACCGCCGGGTGGGGGGAGTCACCGCCGATGGATGCCGCCAGCTCGTCGTGGGTGGCCAGGAGCCGCTCGGGGGCCAGGGTGAGCAGCTCATCGGCCCGGCCTACTCCGGCCAGTTTCAGGAAGCGATCGGTGACCGCCGCCGCGGCGTCGGGGGACGTGGTGTGGTCGGCGGCTCCGCTCTGGAGAATGGCCCGGCGGAACAGCCCCCGTGCCTCGGGCATGCCCAGCAGACTGCCCACACTCATCGCTCCGGCCGATTCACCGAACACCGTGACGTTGCCGGGGTCCCCTCCGAAGGCCGCGATGTTGTCCCGAACCCATTCGAGGGCCCGGATCTGGTCGAGGATTCCGGCCAGCCCCGAACCGGGCCGGTCGTCGAGGTGCTCGCCCAGGTGCAGGAAGCCGAATGGGCCCAGACGGTAGTTGACGGTCACGGTGACCACGTCGCGGGAGGCGAACCTGGAGCCGTCGTACCACGGGATGGAGCCGGTGCCGGTGGTGAAGCCTCCACCGTGGATCCACACCATCACCGGCCGGTGGTTCCCCTCGGCCGACGGTGTGGTGACGTTGAGACCCAGGCAGTCCTCGCTCCAGCGGACCGAGCCCATACCGGCCATCTTCTCCATGGCCCCGGGATTCTGGGGAGCCCGGGGGCCGGGCCGGGTGCAGTCGCGCACCCCGGTCCAACCGGGGTGGGGGACCGGCTCGGCGAATCGTCGCGGTCCCACGGGTGGTGCCGCGAAGGGAATACCGAAGAAGGTCATGGCCTCCCTTCCGGACTCCGCCCCTCTTCCCTCGACCTGGCCCGACCCTGTTTCCACGATGATGCTCACCCGGCCATTCTGCCCCAATGGGTCGACCTGTAGCCTGATCGACATGGGACGCATCTCCAACACGATCCGGCTGGCGAAGGAATCGTGGGAGGTCCTCAAGGCCGACAAGGAGCTGATGTGGCTGCCGGTCATGAGTTTCGGGGTGTCCGTGGCGGCCATCGTGGTGCTCGGCGTCCCCTATCTGGTCACCACCGACTTCGGGGACTCGCCCGGGGCCGTGGGGGTAGTCCTCGGGGTGATCCTGGCGATCGTGCTGTCGTTCGTCCAGGTGTTCTTCCAGGCCGCCCTGGTCTCGGGAGCCAACGAGAGGCTCACCGGTGGCGATCCCACGGTCAGCAGTTCCATCTCGGGGGCGACGGGTCGGATCCACCGGTTGATCCCCTGGGCCCTCATGGTGGTCACGGTGAACCTCATTCTGCGGGCGGTGGAGGAGAAGGTTCCGGCCGTGGGTCGGTTGCTGGCGGGTCTGGCCAGCTCGGCGTGGGCCGTGCTGACCTTCCTGGTCATGCCGGTGATGGTGATCGAGGACGTCGGCCCCGTCGATGCGGTGAAGAAGTCCAGTTCGCTGTTCAGGGACACGTGGGGTGAGAACCTGGCGTCGCAGATCGGATTCGGTCTCCTGGCGTTCCTGGCGGCTCTGCCGGCCATGATCGTCTTCGGAATCGGAGTGGCGGTGGGAGGTGCGCCGGCCATCCCCCTCTACGTGGTGGCCTTCGGCTGGGTGGCGCTGGTGCTGGCCGCCGTGAGCGCCATGACCGCCATCTTCCAGACCGCGCTGTACTACTACGCCACCGAGGGTCGGGCCCCCTCCGGTTTCGACAGCGGGGACATGGCAGGGTCGTTCACCCGCCGCTGAGCGCCCGCCGGGTGGGCCCCGTCGGGACCGGACGGTCACACCGGGCAGTGGGCCCCGCCCGCCCCGTCCTCAGCAGGATGATGGGTGCCGGGACAAGACTCGACGCCCCGCCCCACCCGTCCTCAGCAGGATGTGTTCGCCACGGAGGAGACGTCGGCCCGGGGTGACTGTGAGCGGGGTCCGCTCCACGCCGGTGACCCCTGTGAGTCGAGTCGTCCGAACTGCTCGGTGACCCACAGCTTCCCCGAGGCGTC
>DRKF01000347.1 GCA_011051915.1 Acidimicrobiales bacterium
CCGACTTCATGTCGGCCGAACCGCGGCCGTAGAGACGACCGTCGACGATCTCGGCCCCGAACGGATCGTGGGTCCACTCCGATGGGTCCCCCTCGGTGACCACGTCGGTGTGCCCCTCGAACATCAGGGTCGGTCCGGGAAGGCCCCCCTCCACGGTGCACATCACGTTCGGTCGACCGGGGGCCACCTCGATCACCTCGGGCTCCCAGCCGAACGAGCGCATCTCGGCCGCCACCTCGTCGGCGGCAGGCTGCTCGCTCAGTCCGTCCTCGGGTCGATTCACACTGGGAATCCGCACCAGGCGCTGCACGAAATCGATCAGGGCCTCGGGATCCACCCGGGGTGGCTGTGTGGTCATCTCGGTCTCACATGGATCGTGCTCGGACGTCGGGACGGGGTCCCCGACGGGGTCGGAGAACCGCCGGTGCCGGGACCCTCGGGCCCCGGCACCGTACTCAGTGGCTCAGTGATTCAGTGACCCGGCCCGATCAGCTCGGGTTGTAGGCCACGTGGGTGATGTCGAGGGCCTGGCTGGTGGCGTTGGGCTGGAAGCCCTCGATGCCCTTGGCGGTGACGTTCAGGCTGGGCAGCACGAACAGCCACGCACTGGCGGCATCCTCGGTGATCTGACGCTGGACCTCGGCCAACAGCTCGTAGCGCTTGGCGTCGTCGGGCTCGGCGTCGGCCTGGGCCAGGAGATCCTGGACCTTGGGGCTGTCGTAACCGAAGTAGTAGTCGGGGTTGCCGTACTGCACGATGTCGCGGGCCTCGATGTGAGCCACGATCGAGAGGTCGTAGTTCTCACCGGAGAACACGTCCTCGAGCCACACACCCCACTCGACGTTCTCGATCTCCACGTTGATCCCGACCGCCTTGAGCTGGGACTGGACGATCTCGCCCGACCTCCGGGCGTAGGAGGGCGGTGGCAGCTTCATGCTGAGCGTGACGTCCCCGACCCCGGCCTCGGCCAGCAGATCCATGGCCTTCTGGGGGTCGAAGGGATAGCGGTCGGTCAGATCCACGTAGTACGGGTCGGTCGGTACGGCGAACGTGCCGATCGGCTCGCCGTAGCCGAAGTAGGCCCCGTCGATGATCGCCTGGCGGTTGATCGCGTAGCTGATCGCCTGGCGGACCCGGACATCGTCGAGCGGCGCCTTGCGGTTGTTCATCGCCAGGGTGACCTCGCCGTTGGTGGTTCCGACCAGCACGTTGAAGTCGGGATCGGCCTCGAACACGTCGAGCAGCTCGGGGGCCGACACACCGGCGATGATCTGGATGTCGCCGGCGAGCATGGCGTTGTTGAGAGCGTTGGGATCGTCGATGTAGCGGTAGTTGACCTTGTCGAGCAGGGGCTTGTCACCCCAGTAGTCGGGGAAGGCCTCGACCGTGATGTGGTCACCCTGCACCCACTCGCCGAACTGGTAGGGACCGGTCCCCACCGGGGCGTCGGCGATGCTGTCGATGCTCTCCTCGTTGAAGATCATGCCCACGCTCTGGGCGATGTTCAGCAGGAAGTTGGCGCTGAACTGGCTCAGCACGATCTCCACGGTCATCGGATCGACGGCGGTGATGGTGTCGACCGGGTCGAGCTGACTGCCGAAGGGATGCCCGACCTCGGGGTCGCGGGCCCTTTCCAGGGAGAACACGACGTCGGCGGAGTCGAAATCGGTACCGTCGTGGAACTTCACGCCGTCACGCAGTCTGAACGTGTAGGTCAGGCCGTCGTCGGATACCTCCCACGACTCGGCCAGCAGGGGCACGATGTCGCCGCTGGAGTCGATCTTCACCAGGGTCTCGATCATGTTGTAGAGCTCGACGGTCTGGATCGGTCCCTCCGGGCTGAAGGAGGGATCCAGGGTGGACGGCTCGAGCTGCAGTCCGATGGAGATCTCGTTGACCTGAGTCTCCGTCGGGGGTTCGGTGGTCGTGGTCGGAGCGGCGGTGGTGGTGGTCGTGGACTCCGGTGCCGCCGCCTGCGAGGTGGTGGTCACGTCGCCCGCGGTCTCGCCTTCGGACGACCCGCTGTCGCCGCACGCCGCCGCCAGCAGCACCAGGGCCGCCAGGACAGCCAAGAGTCTGAAGCGCCTCATGTGTCTCCCTCCATGGCCACCCCGGGGGAAGGGAGGCCGTGTGTCAGGCCCTCACCATAAGCCCCACCAACCACTGGCGCCACACACCCCTCAGGTACGGACCTCGACGTGGGAACCCGAATCCTGCCGGTCGCCGAGGTGACAGGCCAGGCGGACGGTCACACCCTCCCCCACCGGGACCTCCCTGGGGACGGGGTCCTCGACCAGGCAGCGGTCGTGCACTTCGGGACAACGAGGGGCGAACGAGCAGCCGGGGCCCACCTCGGTGGCCGAGGCCGGGGGCTCGTCGGTCAGCACCGGTGCCAGCCCCCCTCCCCTCAGCCGGGGTATGGCCGCCAGGAGGGTACGGGTGTAGGGATGGCGGGGGCGGCCGAAGATCTCGTCCACGGGGCCGACCTCCACTATCCGCCCCAGGTACATCACCGCCACCCGGTCGCAGATGTGGTGCATCACCGACAGGTCGTGGGCGATCATCACCACCGTGAGGTCGAACTCCTCCTTGAGGTCGGCCAGCAGGTTCAGGATCTTGGCCCGGACCGACACGTCCAGAGCGCTCACCGGTTCATCGGCGATGAGAACCCTCGGGTTGGGGGCCAGGGCCCGGGCGATGGCGATCCGCTGTCTCTGTCCTCCCGAGAACTCGTGGGGATGGCGCTCCACCGCCCTCTCGCTGAGACCCACCGCCCGGAGCAGTTCGAGCATCCGGGCGTGATGATCCCCCTCGACACGCAGGGCCCGCAACGGCTCGGTGATGATCGAACCGACCCGCATGCGGGGATCCAGCGACCCGTTGGGGTCCTGGAACACGATCTGCATCCGCCGTCGCAGTCGGCGGGCCTCCGACCGCGAGAGCCGCGATATGGCGGTGCCCTCGTAGTGCACCTCCCCGGCATCGGGCCGGTCGAGTCCCATCAACAGGTGGGCCAGGGTGGTCTTGCCCGACCCCGACTCGCCCACCAGCCCCAGGGTCTCGCCCCGGTTCACCTCGAGGTCCACCCCACGCACGGCTCTCAACAGGGGTCGCGGCCCCAGCAGGGTCCGGCGCGGCAGACGGAAGTTACGCTCCACGGCCACCGCCTCGAGTACGGGCGGGTCCTCGTCGACACCGTCCCGGGGAGCTGTGGCGGGGGTCATGAACCGGCCCCCGTCTCATAACCGGGTGCGGCCACGGGCACCCCCAGGATCTCGGCGGCCTCGCCCGGCCGAAGTCGGTGGAAACACGCCACGCTTCTCCCCGGAGCGATCGTCTCCGAAGGTGGTTCCTGCTCGCATTCGGCGTCGGCACGCGCGCACCGGTTCCGGAACACGCAACCGCTCGGGAACCGTCCCAGGCCGGGTACCGAACCGGGGATGGTCGGCAGTCGGCGGGCCCGCTCGACCCCGAGTTCGATCTCCGGAACCGCCGCCAGCAGTCCGGCGGTGTACGGATGGCGGGGATCGGAGAAGACCTCACCGGTCGGCCCGCTCTCCACTATCCGCCCCCCGTACATGACCAGAACCTCCTCGCACACGTTGGAGACCACAGCCAGGTCGTGGGTGATCAGCAGGAGGGAGGCTCCGGTCTCGGTGACCAGGTCGCGGAGCAGGACCAGGATCTGGGCCTGCACGGTGACATCGAGAGCCGTCGTGGGCTCATCGGCGATTATCAGCTCGGGACCGCACGCCAGGGCCAGGGCGATCATGACCCTCTGACGCTGCCCTCCCGAGAGCTGGTGGGGGTAGGCCTCGAGGCGGGACCGGGCGTCGGGCAACCGGACCTGCTCGAGCAGGTCGGCGGCCCTCTCCAGCGCCTCGGCCCGGCTCGCCCCGCGGTGGATCCTCAGGCTCTCGGCCACCTGACGGCCGATCTTCATCACCGGATTCAGCGCGGTCATCGGCTCCTGGAAGACCATGGTGATGGTGTCACCCCTCACCTGACACATCTCGGCCTCGGTGAGCCCCAGCAGTTCCCGGCCGTGGTGGCGAACGGCTCCCGAGGCGCTGAGACCCTCCGCCAGCAGCCCCATGACCGAGAGAGCGGTGAGGGTCTTACCGCTGCCGGACTCGCCGATCAGCCCGACCCTGGTCCCCGCCTCGATGGTGAATCCGACCCCCTCGACCGCGGCGGTACGGCCCACCCTCACCGTGAGGTCCTCGACGGTGAGAACCGCCTCGCCACTCATCGGTCCGCCTCCACCGGCTCGAGACCCATCGTCGCCGGAACCAGCGGCTCCCGCCTCGCCACTCACGCCTGCACCTCCACCGGTTCGAACGACATCGGGTCGTCGGGTGGGGTGTCGCCCTCGGTCACACCGGTGGGGACCCTCAGGCGGGGATCCAGACGATCCCTGATCCCGTCGCCCAGGAGGTTGAACCCCATGACCGACACCGCGATGGCTATCCCCGGCCAGA
>DRKF01000348.1 GCA_011051915.1 Acidimicrobiales bacterium
CCTGACGGGGCCCGAGGGCCTCGTGAGCGAGGGTATGGTCACAGTGGACGATCACGACATCACCGCCACCGAACTGGGTGGAATGTTCGTACGCCGGGTGGCCACGGTCTTCGACACCCACCGTGATCAGGGACCCACCGGTACTCCGGTCTTCTCCCGCAGCATCTGACCGGAGGCACAGCGCCCATGTCCGACAACCCTGAAGCTCGTCCCGTGGTGGTGGTGGGCGGAGGTATCGCCGGCCTGTTCACCGGGGTGGAGCTGAAACGGCGCGGGGTTCCGGTGCTGGTCCTCGAGGGGGCCGACCGTCCCGGTGGGGTGGCGCGTTCGATCGTGAGCGACGGCTACACGCTGGAGCCGGCCGCGGGCACGCTCATGCTCCCCCACCCGGCGCTCAGCCCTCTCCTGGCCGAGATCGGGGCCGAGATGAAACCGGCGGCGCCGGCCGCCAAGATCCGCTATGTGTACACGGGGCGGCGGCTGGTGGAGATCCCCGCCTCTCCCAAGGTGATCGTGGCTCCGCTCGTGTCGCCCCTGGCCAAGTTGCGGGCCGCGGCCGAACCCCTCGTCCGTACCCGACCGCCGGTCGGCGACGAATCCCTGGACGGTTTCATGAAGCGACGCTTCGGCCGCGGGATGGGTGAGATGGCCGCCTGGCTGGCCGCGTCGGGCGTGTTCGCCGGAGATCCCCGGAGGTTGTCGGCGAGCGCGGCCTTTCCCGCCATCACCGGACTCGAGGACGAGGGCGGCAGTGTGATCCGCGGGGGGATCGGCCGGGCCCGGAAACGCCCCGCGGGCACCCCGAGGGCCGGCGCCCACTATCCGGCCGGGGGAATGACCGCCCTGGCCGAGGCCGCCGCCACCCACCTGGGCGACGCCTTTCGTCCCCGATTCGAGGTGGAGTCCGTGACCCGCACCTCCGGCGGCTGGCGGGTCGCCGGCACCGACACGATCGACGCCTCCCAGGTGGTGGTGGCGGTTCGCCCCGAGCGGGCCGCCACCGTCCTGGGCGGCGACCTGGGAGATGTGCTCGACGAGGCCGTGAGCACCCCGGTGGTGGTGGCGGCGATGGGTGGTACTCCCTCCGAGGTCCCGATCCCCGAGGGGTTCGGAGCCCTCATCGGACCCGCGGCGGGCCTCCACACCCGGGGGATCCTCTTCGAGTCGTCCTACGCCCCCGACCGGGCCCCCGTTGGCCACAACCTCACGAAAATCATCGCCGGAGGCCGCATCCACCCCGAGCTGGTCGAGTGGGGTGACCGGGAACTCACCGATCTGCTGTGCAGCGAGGCCGAGAGGGTGCTGGGCTCCCGTTTCGAACCCTCCCACGTGGAGATCGTCCGCCACCGCCCCGGAATCCCCCAGTACGAGCTGGGCCACCGAAGCTGGCTGGAGCGCATCGACGAAGCCCTGTCCGCCAACCCCGGCCTGCATCTCACCGGTTGGGGATACCGGGGGGTTGGAGTGTCCCACCTCGCCGTCGACGCCCTGGCCACCGCCGACCGGGTCACGGCCTGAGAGACCCCGGTCGCAGCCGGCCTCAGCTCATGAGCACCTCGGCCGTGGCCCTCGGATCGGTGACCATGACGTCGTGGGGCCCGGCGAGTTCGACCATCTCCAGACCGGCCTCCCGGGCCGCCGCCGCCGAGGGAGCGGTGGGGCCGTAGACGGGGTCGACGCACACCACGTAGCGGGCGGGGAGCCCGTTGGTCGGCGGGTTCTCCAGATGCAGAGGCGACAGGTAGGACGCGACCGGATGCGGTGTCAGCCTGCGGGCCAGAAGGTCCACTCCCGAAGGGTCCTCCACCCCGAAGGCGGCCGGGGGCGGAACGGGAAAGCTCACTCCACCGTCGAAGGCCTCGGCGGCCGCCAGCCGTGCCTGGCTGACATCCGCTGCCAGGAGATCGATCAGGGCTGTCCCCGGTTCGACCCACAGCGAGTCGAGGTAGGTGAGATCGGCCAGCCGCTCCGGTATCCGATCGGCCACACCGGTGATGATCGGGCCTCCGAAACTGTGCCCCACCAGGCGGACCCGCTCGAGATCCTCGTACACGATGTGGTTGACGATGTCGGTGATCATGAGCCCGAGGTCGACCGACCGGGACAGCAGATGCCGCCGCTCACCCAGGCCGGTCATGGTCGGGGTGGTAACCCGATGACCTCCCTCCCGGATCAGGTCGGCCACCGGGGCCCAGCACCACCCCCCGTGCCAGGCGCCGTGGACGAGCACGAAGTTCTCGGTGTCCTGGTTCATGCTCCCATCTCAATCCAGGTAGGTGTCGAAGTCCAGACCCACCGACTCGGCCAGGGGTCGCAGCTGGGAGGCCATGTCCCGCAGGAGAGCCACCTCGGACTCCTTTTCCTCCCGGGTCACCATGAGCGGGCCGCCTCCACGGAGAGTCTCGGCACCGGCCTGCACCTCGGCCGGATCCACCCCGCAGGCGGCCGAGGCCTCGGCCACCCGCAACTCGTATTCCTGCAGCGCCAGGAACGGCGGATACGCGGTGTCGTAGGCCTCCTCGGGTATTGGGTCGGCCCGGTAGTTCGGATCCTGCTGGATCAACGCCGCCAGCGGCGACTCACCGAATCTCCCGGCTATCCCGTCCAGCCTCTTCCCCAGGTCGGTGAGCAGGTCATCGGGGGACCCGTAGTCGAAGCCCTTGTCCGCCATGCACGACGGCCAGTTCCCCGAGGGTGTCGCGGCCAACTCCCCGGCGGCGTCCAACCTCGATGCCAGCACCTTCTCCTGCAACTGGTCCAGAGCGGCCGGCCTCAGTTCGAAGCCGGCCTCGAAGGCCAGGGAGAGGCACCCGTCCAGCCCGGTGGCACCGATGTAGAGGCGTCGTAGGTAGCGGGCCTGCTGCACGGGATCGAGGGTCACGAAGTAGTCGACCTCGGCGGCCGACACGAACCTCTCGGGCCCGGTCAGGTACTCGCCGGGCGACTCGTATCGGGTCGACATGCCGAACCCCGGGAACGTCGTCGACGGTGTCTCCCCCGTCGGTCCCGAATCGCGGGCGGCGGCGAAGTCGTACCGGAATCCGGCCGCAGCCATGCACTCGTCCGCTGTTCGCGCCACCAGGTCGTCGTAGCCGGAGGCGGCGGAGTAGTCGTCGATGAACCTGTCGACCGGGGAGGCGGAAGTGGTCTCGTCGGCGCCGGCCGAGCAGGCGGCGGTCAGCACGGCCAACGCCACGACCAGGGCCGCCGTCCTCCGCCCCCGGCGGTGGCGGGTGGAAGGTCGCCCCGGTTGTCGCTGGCCCGCAGTCACCTCCCGATCATAGGTAGCGCCCCCCTCCTACCTTCGGGCGCGATCGCGGTATCGCGGCCCATGAAACCGCGGTCCCGGTGGTGGTCCTCAGGGCGATGTCGCGACGACAGGTCCCAGGTAGTCGTCCAGATCCAGGCCCACCGCCTCGGCGATCGGGGCCAGGGTGTCCTGCCGCTCCCGGAGCAGATCCAGCTCGCGGGAGGTGAGCTGCTCCTCGTATGCGTTCACGTCCCGCCCGGGCCGCACCCCACACTCGGTGGACGCCACCGCCACCTCGGTCTCGTAGCGTTGCAGAGCGCTCAGTTCGGGGTCGGGAGTGTCGAACGCCTCGGGAGGGATCTGCTCCGGACGGGGGATGGCCTCGGCCGGACCCGCCTGAGGGTCGCGGTACTGGTCGACCAGGTCCTGGAGTCGCCGCCTCACGTCGTCGTATGCGTCCCGGGGCTCGTTGTAGTCGAATCCCCGGTCCGCCATGCAACGGGACCACCGCTCCCGCTCCTCGACCACCGCGGGATCGGAATCCGGATCGGTCAACAGGGCCGCCCAGGCCTCGTTCAACTCGTTGATGTCGTCAAGGCCGGCGGTGAGTCCGACGCCGCTTTCGGGGGGAAGCCCCTTCTCCGCACAGCCGGGTTGTCCCCCGCTACCGAGATAGACGGAGAGGTACCGGTCCCGCTCGTCGGGTGTGAGGCTCTCCCAGTAGGTCCGGCGGCCGGCGGGGAACAGCCCGGTGTCGGTCAGCATGCGCTCACCCACACTGTCGTAGACGGTGCTGACCCCGAAACCGACTACCGCAGGATCGCCCAGCAAAACCTCCTCACCCAGACCCATGGACTCCGCGTCGTAGGCGCGCTGGTCGCTGTCGAACCCGGCGTCCCTCATGCACCGGTCGACGGCCCGGGACCGGCTGTCGTTGATACCCGAAGCCTCGCCGTAGTCGAACAGGAATCTCTCGGCCGGACGCCGGGCCAGGAACTCAGCCATGGATTCGGGCCCGGCGGCCGCCACCGGACCCGATTCCGACTCGATGGCGGCACCCCCGGCACACGCCGTGGCCAGCACCGCGGCGGCGCTCACCAGGACGGCCAGCCTCCGCCCGGGCGACGAGCACCTCATCGGCACACCCCCGTCGGAACCACCACCTGATCCACCTTTCTGCCGACTCACTCTGCTCCAGTATCCCAGAACGGACCGGCGAATCCCCGCGCCCCGCCCTGTCCACCCTGCCCGCTCACGCCACCCGGACCTCGAACCGCAGACCGCACGAGTCACAGTGAGCCGCAACACCCGGTTCGACCGGATGGTCCAGGACCGCCCCGCAGGCCGGGCAGTAGCGGATCGACGTCCTGGCGCCGGTGGCTCCGGCGCCCTC
>DRKF01000349.1 GCA_011051915.1 Acidimicrobiales bacterium
GCGGGGTCGTCGGGGTCGGTGGCGTCCTCGGCGCTGGAGTAGCTCCGGTGACCCATACCCGTGAGGGGACGGTTCGTCTCGTAGCGAAACGATCCGGGGTGGCTCGCTGATTCGACCTCTTTGACAAGTACCGGCTGACCCATGGCCCGCAGCGTAGCGGCTCGGCCGCGCCCGACCGGATCCCCGACCCGCCGGCCGTCCCCGCGCCCTCAGCTGCCGGTGGCCAGCTCCTCGACGTGTCGGTCGGAATGGAGCTGGTAAAGGCTCGGGTTCAGGATCTCAAGGCAGTCACCGGTGGGACTCTGAGCGCAAGTACAGCCGGAGCCAACCCGGCCACCAGACCAACCCCTAGTGACACCAGCCACACCAGGCCAAGTCCTCCCAGGTCGAACACCAGCCGATATCCGTTGCCAGCCGCCCACAGCGTCACCCCAACAATCCCAACAATCACGCCCGCCAAGGCACCACCCAGGCTCAGCCAGACGCTCTGAACTACCAGCTCCCCGGCGATGGCCCAGCGGGGGGCACCAAGGGCCCGCCTCATCCCTATTTCCGAGTAGCGAGCCACGACCCCCGAAGCGGTCACGTTGGCCAGCATCAGAGCACTCACAACCACAGCCAACAGGGATACGGCATAGCCAGTAGAGCGAACTGATCCCTCCACCGACAATCTGAATTTCTCGGGGTCCAGAGGAGTGGATACCGATATCGCCCCAGGATCATCGGGCCTGAGGGCCAGCGCTACCGCCGGGGCCACCAATGGCCCCCATCCCGGCTGGACCTCCACCACGATCTCCTCGTTCTCCGCAAACTGGTCAGCTTCGGCCCCGTTGATCAGGATCTCATCCACCAGGTCCAGCCGACGATCCAGCCCATCGAACACTCCGACCACCCTCACCCGCTCGCCTCCCACAACGACTTCCTGGCCGATTGCCGACAACCCAACCGTGCGGGCCACCCCAACCGGAAGAAGCGCCACCCGAGCCCCCGCGTACGCATGAGCCCGCCGGAAGGGAACCCCGGCTACCATTCGCGGCCCAATCACATCCAGAGCCTCTGGAGACACCACTCGGGCTCCAACCGGCCGAGTGGTGCTCGAGTACCTGACGCCTATAACGGTCTCAACCTTTCCTCCCATTGACCCAGCCTCTACCACTCCAGGGAGAAGCCTCAGCGACTCCAAGCCGGAATCGGTCGCCCACGGTGCCGGCTCGTCGCTCCGAGCGGTGATAGTCGTGGCCAACCTCTCATCGAAGAGATCGGAGAGCTGGTTGGAAAGAGTCGTCGAGATACCCGAGATACCCACGAATGCAGCCGCGCCCAGAGCCATGCCCACCGTCACCGCCACGGAAGTGATGCGGGTCGCCACCATTGTCGAGACCGACTCGGCGGTCAGATCGACAAGATTCCTCAGCCGGCCAACCATGGCTCACATCCCGCCGACTCCGACACTCAGGTCACCTTCCCGTCATGCATGGTGATGCGGCTCCGAGCGAACTCGGCCACGAGTGGATCATGTGTAACCACCACCACCGTTACTCCTCGGGCGTTGAAGTCGGACAGAATCTCCAGAACGTTCATCCCAGTGGCGCTGTCGAGATTCCCGGTAGGTTCGTCGCACAGAAGGATCCGCGCTTCGCCAACTAGAGCCCTGCCGATGGCGACCCGCTGCTGTTCCCCGCCCGACAGGGTGCGAACGTCAGCATCACGGCGGCCTCCCAGACCGAGCCGGTCAATCATGTCGTTGACTCTGAGTATCCGCTCTCGGCCCCCTATGGAGGTATACCTCAGTGCCAGGCCGATGTTCTCCGCCACGGTCCTGCGGGGAATCAGGTGAAAGCGCTGGAACACGAAGCCGATCCGCTCCCGGCGGACTCTGGACGCCTCCGACTCCGAGACCTGATGAACACTCCGGCCCTCGATCTCAATGGTTCCCGAATCAGGAGTATCCAGGAGACCCATGAGTGACAACAGCGTCGTTTTCCCCGAACCCGACCGACCGACCACCGCCACAAAGGCCCCGGGCTCAACGGTCAGGGACACATCGTCCACGGCTCGAACCGGAACAGCGCCACCGAAAACACGACTCACACCGGCCAACCTCAAAGCAGGCTGCACCCTACCCGGCACCGTTCACCGCCTCACCCCCGGAGAGCCCCACCACCACACGATCCCCGAGCTTCAGTTCACCCTTCCGGCGAGGGGCAACCTCGACGAAACCCTGGGCCACGACACCCACCTCCACATCCACCAGGTGCGTTCGGAGTTCCCCACTGGTTTGACTGTCAACCACCGAGACAGCCACCTCGCTGTCCGTCCCGTCTGTCAAGGCAGCCAAAGGAACCGCCAACACCTCCCCTTGCGTACCCTCTAACTCCAATTCCGCCCGATATGTGCGCTCGGGGTCGAGATCAACTGAGAGTTCGACATTGGTCTTGAGAACCACTTCCACCAACGAACTCGACTCGTCCGTTCCGACGGACCCATCAGGCCCGGTCGTCTTCTTCCCAGCCTGGACCGCCGACACCACGGCGGGCAGATCGCCAACGCCGGGAACATCAGCAATCACTGCCGGGCTATCCGGCGGTATTCGCTCGAGGGTCTGTTCGTCGACCAACCCAACGAAACTCGCCACCCGTCCGCCCGACTGCCACAGTGGCGTCCCCCCGACGACCATGTCCCCCACGGCGACCAGGACCCGGGTAGGTGTCGGGTCGGGATGCGTCCGCACCCACAGCTCCTGGGGCCTCAAGATCGCCCCGCCGTTCAGAATCGCCTCGGATAGACGCGCCCTGGCTTCCTGGGACATTGCGAGAGCCCGCTCAAGATCCAGTTCCGCCTGGCTGATAGCCATAGCGTCGCCCGGAGAATCGGCACGGAGCGTGTCGAGCTCCAACTGGCGCCCAACGACATCACTTTCCGCCGATCTCAATGCGGCACGAAGACTCCTGATCTCCGCCGGATCAGCACCCTCACCGTGAGGCGCCGAGAGCCCCCGCCGATCGTAGAATTGCTCAAGGGCGCGCTGAGTGGCAGGCCCAAAGATACCGTCGACTTCGATCGATTCCCCGTCCGCAACCAAGATCTCCTGAAGCTGGACCACATCATCACCTTCATCGCGGTATCGGATCTCTCGATAGAACGGAAAGCTTCCAGCGACGGCCACCACAGGACGGCCATCCAACGAGAACAGATAGTCACCAGTGACGATCGGACGTCCAGCAACCAGATCCATTCTGGTAATCACACCATTGAAGAGTTCAGGCGCCAGGACTTCTTCGACATCGACAACGGGCCTGACCCGCATGACCACGCTATCAGTCAGCTGTCGTAGCTCAACCGGCGCGGATACTACTAGTAGGGTATCCGCAGTAGGCCGATCCTCCAACGGAGGTCGGTTCTGATCCAACCACAATGCTGCCACAAGCACAATCAGAGCAATAAAGCCCAGGACCATCAGCGACTTGAAGAGGCTTATGATTCTCAGCTCTATTCCCCCTCGATCGCGGCCTGCAATCTGGCTCGGGCCTCTATAAGACCCGCTTCCAGGGTTTCTAATTCGGCCGCGTCTTCCTCCACAGCCTCCGCCCATGCCTCCTGGAGGACCTGTGCGAGTCGCTCGTAAAAGAGCTGTTCCCGGGCGCACCTCACCCATGCCACACCAAATTGGACCTCCGCTTCCGAAGGCTGAACCCGAGGTAGCGGAGGGGTCCACTTTCTCACCGGACCTTCCAGGGGGATAGCGTTCGCCCCTGAAACCGGGAAGCCGCTGTTTGCTATTCCTATGGACGCCAGGGCAGTGGGTAGCCCTGGATAGAGGTGAGGGCCCTCACCCGCGCTCATCATGTCCACGAAAAGGGCGGCCCCTTCGGAACGGTCGAGATCCTCCAAGGTACAGGACACCACCGAGGTGACTTCTCCGGCCAAGAGTTGTCGAGCCTTTGCCGCCGCCTCCTGGTTGAGAGAGAACACGTGTGCTTCCAGGGCCTCGACCTGGTCGGCCAGATCTGACTTCAGAACAGAGCAGTTCTCCACCACGGCTTGATAACGCTCGTCAGTGGAGCCACCAGCTACCTGCGTTCCTGGCCAGGGGGAACTGTTTAGGTCCGGCCCGAGCATTCCAAGCTCTCGAGCTTCAACCTCGCTTTGGGGACCCAGTTTCCACTCTGTGAACCCATGATTCTGCCAGTAGCCGCCTTCGACGTCTACCTCCTCCCACTGCGGATAGCCGGAAGAAACGAAACATGACTCCTGGTAGCCGGCGAGGTTCTGATAGTAGTCCGCCAACATGGGCACCGGATCGGCGGGTCGAGAAGATCCGCCTGACTCTCGAGTCGACCGAGCCGAACCCCCGTCCGCACGGATACTCTCTACAGAGATCACCGCTAGGGCAACCGCGCCGATTCCCAGGAACACCAGAATCAAGCGGCGCCTCACCCGCTGGTCTCCAGGTAGCTCTTCAATCGGGCCGTCAGCTCCATCAGCTGATCACCGTAGCGCTCAAGCACCTCACGTCGGGGCTGCTCTTGGACGTCCAGCAAACGCTGAACCAGATCTGTCTCCTGAGCGCAATCCGCGTAGATCATGGCGACTTCGATCTCAGCCTCAGATGGTTCGTAGATCTCAGGTGCGGGCTTCAGGAGGAGAGTCTCACCTTCCGCCGGAACCAGGTCAGGAGAATCGTTGTCACTGGCAGCGGCGTAGGATCCGGGCTCTACGCCCAGCAGTGCCATTACCTCTTCCCAGGAAGAGAGCTCCATGATCTGGCCAGGATCGACACCCACCTGCTGAGCGAAGCACGCCACACGCTCCTCCACCACAGGCCTCAGGGGTTCGGCTACCAGAGACCGAAAGGCGTCCCCAGCTTCGTTCCGCAACTCCAGCGAAGCCCTCAGAATCTCCCCGACGTCGGGACCGACCTGCGCCTCTGCCTGTTCCCGGCATGATTCCATGACGTCGGAGAAGGCGGGATCCCGACTACGGATCACCCCGGCCTCTGGGGTTCCGAAGCGAGTGTCCACGCCCACGAGCCCGAACTCACGGGCCTCATCGCGGGTCAAGGGCCCTAACTCGGCCGGGTTGATTGAGACAACGCCGCGGTCCTCGCCCCCATCGTCCGGCGAGTACAAGGCCTGGGCCTCCAAATCTACGGAGAAGCCTTCGGCAGCAACGCATTCAGCCCTGAGCGCGTTCACCCGCCTCAGGAGGGCCAGTTCCAATCGCTCGGCCTCGACGAACGGATCCACAGGAGCGAGCGACTCGTTTCCCAGATCGGACTGAGATGTGAACCCGCCGGCGCCTCCTGAGGGTGTCGCAGAAGCCAATCCTTCGCCGGAGCCTTGAGGGGATTGTGTGCTCTGTCCAGAACATGCCGCCAAGGCAAGTACGGCAACGAGGCACAGCGCAACCCAGCGATAGCACCGATTCACCTTCGACAGGCTGGTTGACCAGGTTGGGCCAGCTATCGAAACGATGAGACTCCACCCCTCGCTCGTGGACCCGCAAGGACCCGACCGGGTAGTCGTATCTCATTCATCAACTCAGCATCGCCGCTCATGTCGGTCGTTCTCGTTGTCGACTGAGCTGATCAGGTTGCGCAAGACTCCGTCATTAGGAATATCCTGCCAATCATCAGGCCACCAGCCGCGGTCATCGATTACCCGAAACGTGCATTCGGAATCTCGATTCTTAGCCGACTGGGCATCATTCCGGACGTATCCGGAGTACCCAACCCACGGAAGACCACTATGGCCACTGCTCCAGTAAAACTCTCGAGTACCGCCGCTGCCATTGTTCCAGTCCCAGAGACAGAACTCTCCATACTCACAGGAACTGTTGTTGAGCGTCGCCGATGCGGGCCGTATCCCGACAGCAAAGACTCCGGCCACCAAGACAACTACCGCAGATACGATCTTGACGAATCTTGACGAATCTTGACGAATCTTGACATATTTTCCCCCGATCTATCTCGGGCTTGTCGAGCCCGAATTTCACCGTTGACGGGATCATATTGCATGGACTCTTGAAAGTCCAGCAATACTTCGCATACCCGAGCTCCAGAGCGCAGACTGATCATATTTACCTTCCAAACAGAGCCACGGAGGGCTAACTCTGCTGGTTGTAGCGACAGGAATCTGTGCAGCGGTCAGCGAATCAGCGCGAGTCGAGGCTACGGCGGGCCATGGTGTTGAGGCTGTGGGCGATGCGATCGTGTTCGTGTCGGGTGTGCCGATGCTGGCGCTCTTGGGATGCCAGCATCGTAGGAGCCCCTTGTTCTGCTGGTCACTGCTCAGCAGCCAGGGCAGGTGAGGGCCAGCGAAGTGCACCCCGATCCCGGTCCCGGTCCCGGCCTCGGCGCGGCATCGGATCTTCACCCCGGTGTTGTTGCACCTTGCCGCAGTTGTGCCGGGTTGCCAGCGCGCGTTGAGCCTGTCAGGAACGGCTTCAGTGCAGGCGGTCCAGCTGACCATGAGCAGTGTGTGGGCCCATTGGGAAACCCGGCCGTCTCGGTGTTGGGGGCCGCCGGCGTGTGGTCTTCGTGAATATCGTCTTCGGCTGTCGTGGCGGTGATCTGTCGGCAGCTCTCAGTCCCGCGCCGACCCCAGGTGCGTAGCCAGCTCCTCGGTGATGTCAGCACCGGCGGTGCCTTCTCCGATGTGACCGCGACCCTCAGGTGTGAATGGGGGTGCGGCGATCTCACTGGTTCAACCGGTGCGTTGCTCTCGGTGCCACCGGTCAGCACGATCGGATCGTCGCGACCACCGGCGAAACCCGCTCACCCTTGCGTACTGACGGCTGACCCATGGCCCGCAGCGTTGCGGCTCGGCCGCGCCCGACCGGATCCCCGACCCGCCGGCCGTCCCCGCGCCCTCAGCTGCCGGTGGCCAGCTCCTCGACGTGTCGGTCGGAATGGCGTCGCCTTACTCGGTTCACCACCACCAGGGCCGCCACCGCGAAGGCCACCGACACCAGGGCCAGGGCCACGTGCACCACGATGAACCCGACGGAGTTGTCGGCACTGAACACGTTCCAGATACGGGTGCCCCACACCCAGATGGTCCACAGGGCGAAGGCTCTCAGCAGCCAGGCTTCACGGGAGGTCATGACCGCAGGCTAGCGGTGCCGGCGAGGGCTCAGGGGTTGGCGGTGGGTACCCAGCCGGCGGTGCTCCCGGCCACGGTCCGGGCCGCCTCGAAGTGGGCCCGGGCCTCCAGACCGGGGGAGAACATGCCCCGCACGGTGGCCTTGGCCCGGGCCGGGCCGTCGTCGGGGTAGCCGACCAGCTCATCGGCGAGGGCCCGCGAACGTTCCAGCACCTGGGCGTCGGGGACCACCTCGGCCGCCAGCCCGAGGGATTCCAGCTCGGGGCCCGGGACCCGGCGGCCGGTGATGAGAAGCCGGTTGGCCACCGCCGGGGTGGTTCGCAGGGCCAGCCAGGCCAGGTTCATCGGGGCCGGGCCGGACTGCCGCACCTCCCCGATCTGCAGGAAGGCGGTCTCACCGGCGACGACCAGATCCCCGGCCAGGGTGAGGGAGGACCCGGCGTTTATTCCGAAACGCTCCAGGGCCACCACGATCACCTTGGGGCATTCGAGCAGGGCCACGTGGAGGTCGGTCCACCTACCCTGGAATCCCTCCACCCATCGGGGGCGGGGATCGGCCCCGAACTCCTTGATGTCGAGTCCCGAACAGAGGGCTCCCCCCTCGCCGCGGAGGACGATCACCCCGACGGCGGGATCGGCCACCAGGGCGGCCAGGGAGTCGATCATGGCCTCCACCATCGGCCCGTTGACGGCGTTACGGCGGGCCGGCCGGTTCAGGACCAGCTCCCCCCGGCCACCGAACACCTCGAAATACGCCAGATCATCCTCACGAGCCGCCATGTCGGGACAGTACCCCGCCTCCGGGGGGCGAGTAGCCGCCCCACCCCTGGGGAGGGCGAGTAGCTGCCGAGTAGCTGCTTTGTGTCTGCATCTATCGACCCCGCTAACGTCGGAGGGGATCGCAACAGGGGGAACGAGATGGTCGACATCGCTCAGGATCAGCCCACCGAGGAGGAGTTCAAGTCCAGGGCCCGGGCCTTCCTCGACGCCAACGCCCAGCTCAGGGGTGAGGACCGGGGGTTCGTGTGGGGTGAGGGTCCCGACGACGCCGCCCTGTTCGAGGAGATCGACCGCGAGGCCGAACGCCGGGAGCTCGAGGCGGCCAAGGCCTGGCGGCGCCTCAAGTACGACAACGGGTTCGGCTGGATCAGCGGTCCCCCCGAGTTGGGTGGGGCCGGACTCCCCCGCAGTTACGAGCGGATATTCAACAACCTGGAGAGCCGCTACGACGTCCCCAGCACCGGGTTCTTCGGCATCGGTCTGGGAATGATCGCCCCCACCATCGCCACCCACGCCGACCCCGAGGTGGCCGCCGAACTGCTGCCCCAGATGTACCGGGGCGACATCGTGGCCTGTCAGCTCTTCAGCGAACCGGGGGCCGGATCAGACCTGGCCAGCCTCCAGATGAGAGCCGAACGCGACGGCGACGAGTGGATCATCAACGGTCAGAAGGTCTGGACCTCCGGAGCCCACTACAGCGACATCGGTGAGGTGATAGCCCGGACCGACCC
>DRKF01000350.1 GCA_011051915.1 Acidimicrobiales bacterium
CCGACTGGTCGGTGCCGGGATCGGGCTGGTTCCGGGTCGGGTCGGTGGGTGGCAGAACGCCTATCTGGCCCCCCTCGTTGACCCAGGTGCCGGCCCGGGGATCGATCTCGATGTCGGCGCTGTCGACCGCCGTGTTGAACCAGTCGGTCAGGGCGGCGGCGGTCAGATCGTCGACCACGGACTGGCGACCGGCCTCATCGAGCGGCCGACGCTGGATCACATGCCACCCGAACTGACTCTGCACCGGCGCACTGACCTCACCGTCGGCCAGGCCGACGAGGGCGTCGGCGAACTCCGCCACGTACCGCGACGGCGGGGAGCAACCCAGATCTCCCCCGCCGGGCCCGCTGGGACCCGTCGAGAGCTCGGTGGCCAGATCGGCGAAGTCCTCACCGGCGGCCAGACGGTCCTCCACCGCCTGGGCCTCCTCCTCGGTCGCCACCAGAATGTGGCTGGCGCACACCGGTTGGTCCCGGGGATCACGGGAGGCGAGTTCCTCGTCGACCATCCGGTCGAGGGCCGCCTGATCGTCGAGGGGCAGGAGATGGCCTCTGATCTCGTCGAACATGGCCCCGATCGCCACGCCCTCGTCGCTGGTGCCCGCTCCGGTCACCGCGGGCGGGGTGATTCCCATCTCCTCCACGGCGGGAGTGATGGCCTGCAGGATCACCAGGTTGGTCAGGACCCCGGCGACCTCGTCGGATCCGACCTCGATGTCGGGACCGGGGGCACCGAACTGACCCGAATCGCGGCGGACCTGAACCCCCTCGCGAACCTGGGCGGTGGTTATGTCGGTGCCGCTGACGGTGGCCAGGACGTCCCGGTCGTCGACCCCGCCCGAACAGGCGGAGGCGATCAGTACCAGGGCGATCAGAACGGCCGGCAGGCGGCCGGCGAGAGTCGGTACACGGGGAAAACGATTGTGAATCACGGTCTGGCAGCGTAGACCCACCGGGAAGCCGATCCTCCCCGGGCCGCCCGAGGTCGAGAGCGCCGCGCCACTCCCCCGGTCACCGGTCGTCCGGAAGCAGCTCATCGAGAAGCGCCACCAGACCGTCACTCACCCGGCCGGAAGCAGCTCATCGAGAGCGCCGCGCCACTCCCCCGGTCACCGGTCGTCCGGAAGCAGCTCATCGAGAAGCGCCACCAGACCGTCGACCATCTCACCGCCGCGGGTGATCCGCCGGACCGGCACGTGGAGTTCCGAGCTCTCCTCCTTGTAGAGGCCCTCGGGGACCAGACGACTGAACCTCATCTGCTCGCTCACCTTCAGTCGGACCGGGGACAGCCGGAGGGTGTCCCGGTGGAGGGCGGCGATCTCACGGATTCCGGTCCGGTGGCAGCGGGCCCGCAACCGTCCCAGGGCCAGGAGGTTGCGAGCCGGTTCGGGCGGTGGCCCGTAGCGGTCGGCCCACTCCTCGGCGATGTCGTCCACCTCACTGTCGTCCTCGACCGCCGCCAATCGACGGTAGGCCTCCAGACGCTGTTCCTGGCGGGACACGTAGTCCTGGGGCAGGAAGGCGGGCACGGGCACGTCCATCTTGATCTCCGCCGGTGGGCGGACCGGCTCACCCTTGAGCTCGGCCACCGCCTCACCGACCATCTGGCAGTACAGGTCGTACCCGACGGCGGAGATGTGTCCGGTCTGGCTCTCACCCAGCAGGTTCCCGGCCCCGCGGATCTCCAGATCCCTCATGGCGATGCGGAAGCCCGACCCCAGCTCGGTGGACTCACCGATGGTCTTGAGGCGCTCGTAGGCGTCCTCGGACAGCACCCGGTCGGGGGGATGGAACAGATAGGCGTACGCCCTCTGGCCGGACCGGCCCACCCGCCCCCGGATCTGGTGAAGCTGGCCCAGGCCCAGCATGTCCGCCCGGTCGACCACCAGGGTGTTGACACTGGGCATGTCGATCCCCGACTCGATGATCGTGGTGCAGACGAGCACGTCGTAGCGGCCCTCCCAGAAATCCACGACGACCCTCTCGAGGGTGCCCTCGTCCATCTGGCCGTGGGCGACCGCTATACGGGCCTCGGGGACCAGATCACCCAGGTCGGCCGCCACCCGGTCGATGTCGGCGACCCGGTTGTGCACGAAGAAGACCTGGCCCTCACGGAGCAGCTCCCGGCGGATCGCCTCGGCCACCGCCCTCTCGTCGTACTCACCGACATGGGTGAGGATCGGCTGGCGTTCCGCCGGTGGCGTCTGCAGCAGGGAGAGATCCCGGATCCCGGTCAGACTCATCTCGAGGGTCCGGGGAATCGGGGTGGCGGTGAGGGTCAGGACGTCCACGTTGTTCTTGAACTGCTTGATCTTCTCCTTGTGGGTCACCCCGAAACGCTGCTCCTCGTCCACGACCAGCAGGCCCAGGTCGTGGAAGGAGACGTCGGACGACAGCAACCGGTGGGTACCGATCACCACGTCGACGGATCCGGTGGCCAGCCCGGCCACCACCTCCTTCTGCTGGGCCGGGGTGAGGAACCGCGAGATGGACTCGACCCTCACCGGGAAGGGGGCGAAGCGGTCGGCGAAGGTCTGATGGTGCTGCTGGGCCAGGAGGGTCGTGGGCACGAGAACGGCCGCCTGCTTGCCCTCCTGGACACACTTGAACACCGCCCTGATCGCCACCTCGGTCTTGCCGAAACCGACATCGCCGCAGACCAGCCGGTCCATGGGCGCGGTGGACTCCATGTCGGAGGTGATGGCCTCCACGGCCTCGAGCTGATCGGGCGTCTCCTGAAAGGGGAAGGAGTCGGTCAGCTCCCTCTGCCAGGGGGTGTCGGGAGCGAAGGCGTGACCCTCGCTGTTCAC
>DRKF01000351.1 GCA_011051915.1 Acidimicrobiales bacterium
ATCGGGTCACGGTGGTCCCCGCCCACATCGATCCCACCATGGCCAAGCACCGGGTGCTCCACGTGGCCGAGGAGGGGAAGGTCGCGGACACCTGGGAAATCGACCTGCGCCACTGGTGAGGCCGAGCGCTACAGCTCCTCCAACCCGGCCGCGAACTCAGACGAACCGCGCCCATCGCGGAGGCGAGCGCTACAGCTCCTCCAACCTGGCGGCCAGGGCGGTGAAGGCCCGGCCCCGATGGCTGATGGCGTTCTTCTCCTCGTCGGCCATCTCGGCGAAGGTGCGGCCGTCACCGTCGAGGGGGATGAACACGGGGTCGTAGCCGAAACCTCCCTCACCGCGCGGCTCCTCCGCTATGCGGCCCTCGACGCTCCCCTCGGCCCACACCGTTGATCCCTCGGGGGTGAGTACCAGGGCCACGGTCCGGAACCGGGCTCGCCGGTCGTCCGATCCCCTCAGTACCTCCAGGAGATGACTCACGTTGTCGGCGTAGCCCGCCTCCGGACCGGCGAAGCGGGCCGTGTGAACACCGGGCCCGCCGCCCAACGCGTCGACCTCCAGTCCGGTGTCGTCGGCCACGGCCGGTTGCCCGGTCGCCTCCACCAGCGACCGGGCCTTGATCAGGGCGTTGTCGAACAGGGTGGCGCCGTCCTCGACCGCCTCGGGCAGTCCGGCCGGCCGGGGCAGCAGTTCGATCCCCGGCAGCAGGCGACGGATCTCGGCCACCTTGTCGTCGTTGGCAGTGGCCAGCACCAGCCGGCGTGGACCCACGGATCAGTCCCGGGGGGAGGCCAGGGCCTCGGCCTGAAGCTCCATGATCCTGGAGATGCCACCGGCCGCCAGGTCCAGTAGGGCGTCGAGCTCCTCACGGTCGAAGGGTTCGGCCTCGGCCGTACCCTGAACCTCCACGAAGCGGCCGTCGTCGACCATGACCACGTTCATGTCGGTCTGGGCCCGGGAATCCTCCTCATAGGGGAGATCCAGACGGGGCTCCCCGTCGATGATCCCCACCGAGATGGCGGCGCACCTGCCGACGAGGGGGTTGGCCTCCAGCTCCCCCCGCTCGACCAGACGGGTGAAGGCATCGTGCAACGCCACCCAGCCACCGCAGATGGATGCGGTTCGGGTGCCGCCGTCGGCCTGGAGAACGTCGCAGTCGACGGTGACCTGACGTTCGCCGAGTACCGCCATGTCGGTCACCGTGCGCAGGGCCCGGGCGATCAGGCGCTCGATCTCCATGGTCCGGCCCTTCTGGCGGCCCTTCTTGGATTCCCGGTCGACGCGGTCGGTGCCCGAACCCGGGAGCATCGAGTACTCCGCCGTGACCCATCCCGTGCCCCGTCCTCTCATCCATCGGGGCACACTGTCGGTCACCGAGACCGTGCAGAGCACCTTCGTGCGCCCGAAGCTCACCAGCACCGATCCGGGGGTGGCGTCGGTGAAGTCCCGCTGGAAGTGGATGGGCCTCAGCTCGTCGGGTGCTCGTCCGTCTTTTCTCATGTTCCCGTTCCGGGGGTGAACACCCCTGATCGTGACCCTCGGAAATTCCCCGGTGGTCTCTGTCTGCTCCTACCGGCGACACCGAGCCTAGGGGAGGCCCGGTCAAACCTCGAAGGCCCCTGCCACACAGCTCACACCTCGAAGGTCAGACCGACTTCGGCGATGTCGATACGCCCGTCGTAGATGGCGGCGGCCTCGCGGAGATGAGCCTCGGGATCGTTACCCGGTATGACGTGGGTGATGACGAGCCGGGAGACCCCCGCCGCTCGGGCCCTCTCGGCCAGCTGACGGGAACTCAGGTGGGGCATGCCGGGCCGCTCCTGGACCTCGAGGATGCTGGCTTCGCCGAGCAACAGATCGGCTCCGGCGGCGAAGGCCTCCAGATCCCACCCCGGACTGGTGTCCGCGGTGTAGACGATGTGCTCCTCACCGCTCCCGATCTCGACGGCCATGCACTCCACGGAGTGCTCGGTGAGATCGAACCTCAGGTCCAGCCCATCGATGCTGAGCTCGTCTCCGGAGCCCACGATCCGCCAGTCGAACACATCGGAGGTGTCGTGACCGACCATGGCATCGGCCATCTCCCGTACCGACACCGGTGCTATGACCGGAATCGTCTCCCTCTCCAGGTACCACTTGACGGCGTTGTAGGCGACGGGCAGCTCACCGAAGTGGTCGGGATGGTGATGGCTCACGACTATGGCGGACAGGTCGGCCAGGGACACGTGCCGCTGCAGGTTTCCGAGGGTTCCCGGTCCGCAGTCGAGCCACAACGAGGTTCCGCCGTCACGTACTAGGTATCCGCTGCACGCTCCGCCCGGTTCGGCGTAGCTCCCCGAACATCCGAGGATGGTGAGGCTCAGTCCCATGTCTCTGTGTCCCATCTGTGTTCCACGGCGCCCACCAGCTCGGCCCCGAACAGACGTCGACCGATCGTCTCGAACACTCCGCTGTCTCCCGACGACACGAATGTGTGCCGCCCGACACGACCCGGATTCCGGTCCTCGACCAGCAGGTCCCTGACCTCGAAGGCCGTCTCGTCGGCCGAGGAGACCAACACCACCTCGCGACCCATCACATCGCTGAGCACCCGGGCCAGATAGGGGTAGTGGGTACAACCCAACAGAAGGGTGTCGACCCGGGCCTCGATCAGGGGCGCCAACAGTCGTCGCACCAGCAGGGTGACACTCTCCCCTCCCGTCTCCCCCCGTTCCACGAACTCCACCAGGCCGGGACAGGCGGCGGTGCTCAGCCGGGTACCCGGGGCGTCGCCCGGGCCGGTTGGAACACCGTTCGCGCCACCCGTGCCGGTCATGGCGGTCAGGGCCTGCTCGTAGGCGCCGGATCCGATGGTTCCCACCGTCCCGATCACTCCCACCCGGCCCGTCCGGGTCACGGTTGTGGCCGCCCTGAGTCCGGGATCGATCACCCCCACCACCGGAATGTCGAGTTCCCGGCGCAGTGCCGCCAGGGCCGCGGCCGATGCCGTGTTGCAGGCCACCACCAGGAGTTTGATTCGGTACTTCCGCCTCAGGTACCGGGCGATCTGCAGGGAGAAGGCCCGCACCTCCTCCTGGGGCCGGGGGCCGTAGGGATAACGCCCGGTGTCACCGAAGTAGACGAGGTCCTGGTCGGGCAGGAGATCTATCACCGCCCGGGCCACCGTCAGACCACCGAACCCACTGTCGAACATGCCGATGGGGCGGCTCTGGTTGCGAATCGGGGTCAGCACTCCGCCAAGGTAGTCGATCGGTCGACGCGGTGGTCAAGCCCGCCGGTCCCCGTGGACTCCCCCCGGCCCCTCGGTGTGCCAGTCTGCCCCTGTGGAGGAAACGGCACCCAGGGCGAAGCTGTCGATGGTGGCCGGGCGAGTGCGCCGCAGTGCGCTCTGGCGGTTGTCGCGCGAACTGTGGCGGGAGTACCAGGAGGACAACCTCGGTGACCTGGCCGCCTCCACCGCCTTCTTCACGATCCTCTCGGTGCCGGCGGGGATACTGGCCCTGACCTCGAGTCTGGGGTACCTCGGCACCCTGCTGGGAGCCGACCTGGCCGAGGACGCCCGCCGGGCCACCGTGGATCTGATCACCCGCACCTTCGAGAGCCAGGCCGGGCCCCTGACCCGGGCGGCCGAGGAACTCTTCGACCAGCCTCGCTCCGGACTGCTGACGTTCAGCCTGGCCTTCGCGCTGTGGGCCGTCACCCGCGGTTTCGCGGCCCTGGTGCGCTCGCTCGACGCCGCCTACGACATCCACCGTCCCCGTTCGTGGCTGGACGAGAGGCTCACCGCCCTGACCATGGCCCTGGGCAGCCTCCTCACCGCCGCGGCCGGAATCTGGTTCTCCTTCGTCTTCTGGCCCCGCCTGGGGGGTGGTCCGGTCCTGAGGTCCGTGGGTTGGTTGATCGTGGTGGGCTTCATCTCCCTGTGGGCGGCCACTATGTACCACCTGGGACCCAACCACCGGACCCCGTGGCGCTACGACCTACCGGGGGCGGTGGCCACCTCGATCATGTGGTTCGCCCTGGTTCAGGGGTTCACGATCTACGTGAAACTCAGCGCCGGGGGAAACAGCGCCCTCGGGGCCGTGGGTACGGCCCTGCTGGCGTTCACCCTCATCTACGGCCTCAGCCTGGCCTTTCTGGTGGGGGCGGAGCTCAATGCCATCATCGCCCAGAGAGCCGGTGTGGCCCAGGAGCCCCGGCGGCTACGCGAGCGTCTGGCCACGGAGGTTCGCAGCCGCGTGGCCGCTCGACGCGATGCCGAACCCCCGGAGTCACCTCCCGCTACTCCCCACAGGCATCACCGGCGCTGAGATACTGCAGACTCACCGAACCCCCGGAGTCACCTCCCGCTACTCCCCACAGGCATCACCGGCGCTGAGATACTGCACACGGCCGGCATCGTCGAAGGTCCCGAAGATTCCCGCCTCCTGGAACGAGGCCGGGAAGATCTCATCGGCGGGGTTGATGGTGACACCGGGGTACACCGACTCGACATCCTCCGTCGAAGCGCCGAGGCCCAGTCCCTGAGGCGTGGTCAGTCCGAACATGTCGGGGGTGTCGAAGGCCGAGTAGGTCCACGAGAAGAAGTGACGGGTACCCGCCGGTCCGTAGCTGGTCGGTCCGTCACTGAACAGCACGGTGAGGGGACCGAACCTGACCCCCCTGACCTCGCTGCCCGGGCAGGTCCCGAACTCGGAGAAACTGGACTCCCAACCGCTGTCGTAGGTGGGGGTTCCCAGGACAGCAGTGAGAAACTCCACCGCGTCACCGGGTGCGGTGCCGAACTGCAGCGGCCCCACACCGGTCGGTGACAGGGCCACCGGAGTCTCCGCCGGAGGGCTCGTGGTCGTGGTGGGAGCCGCCGTGGTGGTGGTAGTCCCCTCCGTCGTGGTTGTGACCGCCTCGGTGGTCGTCGGGGCCCCACTCGTGGTGGGAGCGGTCGTGGAGGGGGCG
>DRKF01000352.1 GCA_011051915.1 Acidimicrobiales bacterium
ACGCCGGACTCGCTGGTGAACGCGATGATTGGCCGGGCGCTCGGTTCGTACTTCCCGAACCGGGTACCGGCACCGGAAGGTCCGCCGGTGCTCTCGGTTGCCGGCCTGTCACGGCCTCCGGCGTTCGCCGACGTCGACCTGACCGTCAGGGCCGGAGAAATCGTGGGGCTGGCCGGACTGGTGGGCTCCGGTCGTACGGAGTTGGTGAGGGCCGTCTACGGCGCCGACCGGGCCACGAGTGGCACGGTGTCGGTCTGTGGCGAACCGGTGTCGATTCGATCTTCCCGACAGGCGATAGACGCCGGAATCGGGCTGATCGCCGAATCGCGGAAGGACCACGGCATCCTCCCGACACGATCGGTGATATCGAACGTCAGCCTCCCGCATCTGAGCACGATGTCGAAGCTCGGATTCGTACGGCGTGCTCGGGAGCGGGCCGAATCCGTGGCTGCCATCGACCGTGCCGGTGTCCGGTGCGCGACCCCGACGATGCCGATCGCCTCCCTGTCCGGCGGAAACCAGCAGAAGGCGATGTTCGCCCGCTGGATGGTCGAGCGGCCCCGGCTCCTGATCGCCGATGAGCCCACACGCGGCGTCGACATCGGGGCCAAACGAGCGATCTACGACCAACTGGTCAACATGGCCGGCGATGGTGTGGGAATCCTCGTGGTGTCCTCCGAGCTGGACGAGCTGCTCGGTCTCTGCCACCGCATCCATGTCATGCGACAGGGCCGCCTCGTGGCGGAGCTGGATGCCGCCGAGGCCACAGAAGAGTCAATAATGTCTGCCGCGTTCGGCACCGAGAGCCGGGGATCAATGGAGTCAGCGTCATGATGGCGACAGGCCGACGGAGTTCGGTCAGCACCGTGCTGCGGAACAGCATCTCCACCTACGGCATCGTCTGGTTCACCGCCGCGCTCTTCATCGGCCTGGCCCTCACCACCGACCGCTTCCTGTCGGAGGCGAACCTCCGCAATGTGCTCGATCAGCAGTCGACCCTGCTGATCGCCGCCTCGGCCGCCACCATCACCATGATCGCCGGTGGGTTCGACCTGTCGATCTCGGCCACCGCCATCACGGCGCCGCTCGTGACGCTGCGGGTGGAGAACGCCACGGGGAACATCCCCCTCGCCGTACTGGCGGGGGTTCTCACCGGTGTCGCCATAGGCGTTGTGAACGGTGTCGTGGTCTCCTACCTCCGTATCAACGCCTTCATCGCCACCCTGGCCACCTCGTTCATCGTCTTCGGTATCGGATTCATCGTGAGCGATCGCAGCATTCTCCGTGCCGACAACCCCGACTTCACGAAGCTGGCCCGTACCCGCTGGCTGGGAATCACCACCGCCACGTGGATCGCCCTCGTGGTGGTGATCGTGGCCTGGGCGGTGCTGACCCGCACGCGTTTCGGTCAGCATGTCTTCGCGACCGGCGGGAATCCCGAGGCTGCGATGCTCGCAGGTGTGAGGGTCCGCCTGATCACCGCGTCCACCTTTGCGATCGCCGGTCTCGGCGCCGGCATGGCGGGCGTGCTCCGTGCGTCCCGCGCCACCAGCGCTCAGGCCTCCGACGACTTCAGCTTCATCTTCGGGGTCATCGCCGCCATCGTCGTCGGAGGTACGTCGATAGCCGGTGGAGAGGGTGCCATCTGGCGCACGGTGATCGGCGCCGCGGTGATCGCGTTCATGGTGAACGGTCTCAACCTTCACCAGATCGATCCCATCTACCAGCGCTTCATCCAGGGGGCGGTGATTCTGGTCGCCGTGGGGATCGACACCTGGAGCGGCACCGCCCGGTCGCCCCGGGCGACTTCCGACCCGCCTCCCGAATCCCCCTCGACCCAGCCAGCCCAAGCCCACTAGGAGAACCCCGTGTACGAGATCAAGATCGTGGTACCCATAACCACCGAGCTTCGGCTCGAAGAGCACACCGACGCCATGAGCGACGCCACCGCGAACGTGTCCGCGATGACCATCACCACCGGTCCCGAGTCGATCGAAGGGAGTTGTGACGAGGCCTACGCGGTACCCGGCACCATCAAGGCGTGTATCGAGGCCGAACGTCAGGGGGCCGACGCCATCGTCATCGACTGCATGGGTGACCCAGGGGTCGACGCCGCCCGCGAGGTGGTGTCGATACCGGTCGTCGGCCCGAGTCGCACCGCGATGTACGTCGCCGCCTCCCTGGGCCACAACTTCGGTGTGATCACGATGCTCGAGAGCGCCCTCCCCCTGTTCGACGACATGGCTCGTCTGTACGGCATGCATGATCGTGTCGCCTGCTGCCGTCACATCGACATCCCGGTACTCGAGTTGGCGGATGACGCCGAACGGCTCACGAAGGCCCTGCTGGCCGAGTCCGTCCTCGCCGTCGAGGAGGACCGCGCCGACGTGCTGATCCTGGGGTGCACCGGCATGTTCGGCATCGCCGGAGCACTCCGGGAGGGACTTGCCGACCGAGGCATCACCGGTGTGCCGGTGGTCGATCCCACTCCCATGGCAGTCGAGTTCGCCAAGGGCCTGGTGAAGGTGGGGCTGACCCACAGTCGCAAGGCCTACGCGCCGCCGCGTGAGAAGGTGATCTGCGGCTACGAGCTGGCCTGACCCCGGCCCTCCGGACCGGCCACAGTCCGGAGGTGGAACTCGTCGAGGTCGGCCTGATTCATCCAGCCGCGCCGGCAGCTGGCATGGATCCCGGGATCCCCCACGATCCGGGCGAACGGCTCGTCCCGGAGCGGGGACGGATCGACCGCGGGTCGACGGACTGCGGGCGGGTCTGAACGTGGCGGCCGGATGCCCTTCCCGGACGACCACCTTCGCCTCATTTCCGCACTTCGCCACCTCGGGTTCCCCCGGTCGTGTCTCAACCGAAACACCGGCGAGCCTCGGCCGTAGGGCGACTGAGCGTGTGCACACTGGCGGGGAGATGGGAGGCTTCTCACCATGAGCACGAACAGGACCCGGTCGTGTTGATCTCACTGTTCGGCGGGGTGGGGGTCACTGACGATCAGGGTGTTGCGATCGATGTGGGCCCCCCGAAGTGCGAGGTCCTGCTCGCGGCTCTGGCTCTGTCGGCGGGTACGGCCGTGCCGGTGGGGCGTCTCGTGGAGATGGTGTGGGCTGATCGGGCGCCGCGTACGGCGGAGAAGACGCTCCAGTCCTATGTCACACGATTGCGCAAGTCTCTCGGTGCCGAGTCCGTTGTCCGACGCGGTGTGGCCTACCGACTCGATGTCGAACCCGAAGCGGTTGACGTGTTGCGTTTCCGGTCTCGACTCGGCGCAGGGGACGTCAAGGGTGCGCTTGCGGAGTGGACGGGTGTGCCGCTGGCCGGGGTGGAGGCCCCGGGACTGTCGGCCGTCGTCGACGGGCTGGTGGAGCAGTGGTTGGGAGCGGTGGAGCTGGACTTCGAGGAGCTCGTCGAGGCCGATCCTGGGGCTGCCATCGGGCCGTTGACCGAGCTCACGGCCGGTCATCCCTTCCGTGAGGGGCTGTGGGCCACGTTGATGACCGCGCTGTACCGCGTCGGGCGCCAGGCCGACGCCCTGGCGGCGTACCGCCGGGCCAGGGAGTTGCTCGTCGGCGAGCTCGGAGTTGAACCCGGGCCTCGTCTCAGAGGGCTCGAATCCAGGATCCTCGGCCAGGACGACCAGCTGAAGGCGGCACAGTCGTCTCGTGCGGTGGTCGGAGGAGCGCCTTCGGGGACGGTCACGTTCGGGTTCTGCGACATCGAGGGCTCGGTTCGGTTGTGGGCGACGGTCCGCTCACGGATGGCGCCACTGATGGACCGCTACGAGGAACTCGTGAGAGCGGCCGCCGGTGATCAACGTGGATACGTCTTCTCCGCCGGTGGTGACTCGTTCGGGGTGGCCTTTCACCGCGTCAGCGATGCCTTGCGGTGGGCCACGGAACTCCAGAGCTCGGTGGGAGCCGAGCCCTGGCCGGGTGGCGTCGAGTTACGGGTCCGGATCGGGCTGCACACGGGGGAGGCCGAGGAACGCGGGAACGACTACTTCGGCACGGCGGTGAATCTGGCCGCCGGTATCGCCGCGGCGGGCCATGGCGGGCAGACGCTGGTGAGCGGGCCCACAGCCGCACTGGCCGAGGACTTCGAGTTGCGCCGTCTCGGCACCCACCGACTCGATGACGTTCTGGGTGAGCATCGTCTGTATCAGCTCGGCGACGGCAGCCACCCGCCGCTACGGATCGTAGCCACCAGGACGGGCAACCTGCCGAGACGTACCGGTCGTCTGATCGGCCGTGAAACCGACCTGGACCTGGTGGTCGATGCGATGGCGACCGGTTCGATAGTGACCCTCCTGGGGCCGGGAGGGATCGGCAAGACACGATTGGCCACCACCGCGGCCGCGATGGTCGAGATCGAGTCCCCCGGAGACGTGTGGCTGGTCGAGCTGGCCCATGTCGCTTCGTCGGCAGACGTGTGTCGCACGCTGGCCGACACCCTGGGTATCGACGACAGCGGCGCGGTCGGCCTGGCCGACTCGATCACCGCGTTCCTTCGCAACCGTCATGACCTCATCGTCCTGGACAACTGCGAACATGTCGTCGATGGTGCGGCGGAGATCGTGCAGACCATCGTCGAGAGCTGTCCCGGTGTCCGGGTTCTCGCCACGTCGCGCGAAGGGCTCGGTGTCGTGGACGAACGACTGATCGTGGTGGGTCCCCTCGACCCGGCCGGTGCGGGCGTCGCTCTGTTCAACGAGAGGGCGTCGGCCGCCTCGAGAACGTTTGATCCTGCGGCCGCCCGGGCCGACGTGGTGGAGATCTGCCGGCGACTCGATGGCGTCCCGCTGGCGATCGAGCTGGCCGCGGCCCGCGTCACCCGGTTCTCGTTGCCGGAGATCCTCGAACGGCTCGAGGATCACCTCAGACTGCTCACGGGAGGTCGCCGGACCAGCGTTGAGAGGCATCGAACCATGCGTGCGACCATCCAGTGGTCCTACGATCTGCTCACGCCGGTGGAGCAGTCCCTGTTCCAACGACTCGCCATCTTCACCGGACCGTTCGACCTGGGTGCGGTCGAGTCGGTCGTCACCGACGACGAGCATGCCCGGGTCGACGTCGATGACCTCCTCGGCGGCCTGATCGACCGCTCGATGATCACGATCGAGCCCGGCCGGTTCGGTCCGCGGTTCCGCCTCCTCGAGACCATGCGACAGTTCGCCGCCGAGGAGCTCTCCGGAAGCGGCGAGGCCGACCTCGTGGCCGAGCGCCACGCCAGGTGGTGCCTCAGCCAGGTACTGGACGTGCAGCGGCTGCTGAAGGGCCGTCGCGAGAGTGAGGGGGTTGTCCGCCTGGGCGAGTTGTGGAGCAACCTGCGGGCCGCTGTCGCCTGGGCCATCGCCGAGGGAGACCACGGGCTCGCCTTCGCCCTGGTCCGACCGGTCGCCCCGGAGATCTCACTGAGGAGCCAGCACGAGATCGCCGACTGGTTCGAACGGATCCTCTCGATCACACCAACCGGCGACGCGGACGCCGTTGCGTTCTGTCTGACCTTCTGCATCTATCGTCAGATGCTGAGCCCCGAGGGGGCTGAGGCGTACCAACGTCTTGCCGCCGAACACGGAGAGCCGGACCATCCCCTGGTGCGACACGCCCGAGCCATCTTCCACGGCGAAGACGAGGTCGTGATAGCGGACTCGCCCGCTCTGATCGCGGCGATCAGAGAAGAGGGCGAGGAGCACCTCGCCGACTTCCTGGAGGTCGGCGTACTCTCCGCCCTGCTCTCTCTAGGACGTTTCGACGAGCTCGACCGGCTCTCGGCGACAATGGCCGAACGATTCCGCCGCCACGGCCCGCCGACCCTGCTGCAGTGGTCACTGTTCATGGGTGCGTACTCGGCCGCGATGCAAGGCGATCGCGAGCGAGCTGACCGCCTTTTCGACGAATCGGTCACCGTCGACGTCCCGGCGGGGTCGCTCTCGCTGAACGCGCCCATGGAGTCCCGGGCCGCCCTCCGCCGGGGGGACGCCTCGCAGGCAGTCCGGATCCTGCGAGATCACCTCAGTGAACTCGTCGATCTCGAAGTTCCCGTCGTGGCACGTCTCGCCTGTGTCCCCTTCGTCGAGATCATGACGGCGCACGAACGTTTCACCGACGCAGCCCCGATACTTCGTCACCTGGAGACTTCGGCGGGGAATCTCGGCGCACTCTCGGCTCGTACCCTGATCGCCGACTCGGCCGGCAGGATCGCGGCCGGATCGAAGGGCGAGGCGCTGACGGTGGTGTCCGACGGACCGGCGGCTGTAGAGCACATGATCGACGCCCTCGACCGCCTCGCCGGCGAGTTGGCGGCTGGTTGAGAGACGGTTGAACGGCGGCCGGCCGGTTCGACCGCACCCCGACCGCCACTCGACCCGGACTCGACCCCCGTGGGCCATGCTCGTTCGACAACGGCGCGCGAAGGGCACGCACCATGACGGCGATCATTCAGGCGAGGGGGCTGGTCAAGTCGTTCGGGTCGGTGGTGGCACTCGACGGGCTCGACCTGGACGTCCAGGAGGGAACGATCCTGGGACTCCTGGGGCCGAACGGCTCGGGCAAGACGACCACGGTGTCCATCCTGGCGACTCTGGAGCGACCCGATGCCGGTTCGGCGGTCGTCGCCGGTGCCGATGTGTTGTCCGCTCCCCAGGAGGTCCGCGAGAGGATCGGGCTCTCCGGCCAGTACGCGGCGGTGGACGAGAACCTCACCGGTCTCGAGAACCTCTACATGATCGGCCGTCTCTACGGTCTGGGCCGCCGGCGCGCCAGGGCGCGGGCCCGCGAGCTGTTGGAGCGTTTCGAACTGACCGAAGCGGCTCGGCGACCGGTCAGGACGTACTCGGGTGGCATGCGCCGCCGGCTCGACCTCGCCGGGGCCCTGGTCGCGGCGCCGCCGGTGGTCTTTCTGGATGAACCGACAACCGGACTCGATCCTCGGAGCCGCAACACCCTCTGGGATCTCATCCGCGAGCTGGTCCAGGCCGGTACGACGGTCCTGCTCACCACCCAGTACCTCGAAGAGGCCGACCAGCTCGCCGATCAGGTCGTCGTGATCGACGAGGGCCGGCAGATCGCCAAGGGCACCCCCGACGAACTCAAGGCGACGATCGGCGGCGAACGGATCGAGCTCGTGGTCGCATCCGAAGCCGATGTCGACACTGCGATGCGGACCCTCGACCGATTCGCTCTCGACGATGTGCGGATGGACGGACGGAGCCTCACGGCAGGAGTCGACGGCGGTGTGCACACCCTCACTGCCGCCCTCAACGAATTCGCCAGGCTCAACATCGAACTCCGGGACATCGGACTGCGGCGCCCATCGCTCGACGACGTGTTCCTCGCCCTCACCGGCCGGGCCACCGAAGCGCCGGCTCGGCACGGGGACAAGTCCCAGAGGGTGGAGGCGGCGTGATGAGGCAACTCCGCCGCGCAGTCGGTGACGGGATGATCGTGGCCCAGCGCAACGTCATCAAGATCAGGCGGGTCCCCACGGTGCTGGTGGGCGCCCTCATCCAGCCGCTCACGATGATCGTCGTCTTCGGTTTCGTCTTCGGCGGGGCAATAGAGATTCCCAACGGCAACTACCGTGAGTTCCTGATCGGCGGTGTGTTCGCAACGACAGTCACGTTCTCCTCGTCGTTCACCGCCGCCGGCCTGGCCGACGACATGCGGAAGGGCATCATCGATCGTTTCCGGTCCCTTCCCATGTCGAGATCGGCGGTAGTCGTCGGCCGAACCGCAAGTGACCTCGTTCTCACCATGATCTCGGTGCTGGTCATGGGACTCGCAGGCCTCGCAGTCGGATGGCGCGTGCCCAACGGCATTCGGGCCGCCCTGGCCGGGTTCGCCCTGCTCCTGCTCTACGCCTACGCCCTGTCGTGGATCATGGCCTACGTCGGACTGCGGGTACGCAGCGTCGAGACCGTCAACAACGCAGCGTTGATCGTGATCTTTCCCTTGACCTTCGCAGCCAACACCATGGTTCCAGCGGACACCCTGCCGGACTGGCTTCGTCCGGTGGCCGAGTGGAACCCGGTTTCGGCGATCACCCAGGCGGCGAGGGAGATCTTCGGCAACATCCCGGCCGGAACCCCGGAACCAACAGCGTGGTCGCTCCAGAACCCGGTCACGTACACCCTCATCTGTGTAGCGGTGATCCTCTTCGTGTTCGTGCCACTGTCGATTCGCCGTTACGGCACGTAGGTGCCCGTGTCGGCGGAACAGCCGGCTCGGTCGTACGCGCCGAGACGTTGGCGTCGCCCGTGTCGTTGACGCCGCGGCGGGCGCCGTTTCTCACCCCGACGGTGAATCACGGTCTCGGGCCCGCCCACCTGCGGCGCCGCATGTGCCCTCGATCCCGGCGGCCGGTTCAGGTGCGGAGCGGTCGTTCTCCCTTCGAGGCCCACTACGATCCCGCCTCGTGCCTGCCAGTTTCGTCCCCGACGGCTTCGAGGTTCCACTGGTTCTGGAGACGGAGGACTTCCGCCTCGAACCACT
>DRKF01000353.1 GCA_011051915.1 Acidimicrobiales bacterium
GGACCGGGTGCTGCTGCTGGGAGTGGCGTTCAGGTTCAACGCCCGGGAGAAGGTCCGCCCCGGCCTCACCCACGTGCGGAGGCTGGGGGTGGTGACCACCATCAAAGACCGGTCCGGCCACACCGACCCGCCGGGGGAGGCCGGACGCCGCACCATCCTGCGCACCCTGCGTTTCAACTGTGCGCTGACGTGCCGCCGTCGTTTCGTTCCCCTGTGGGCCGAGGATCCCGACCTGGACTGCATCGACCGGGAGCTGAGCTCGTGGTGAGACCGCCCGAGCCCTCGCCGACGACCCCCGTCGTGGTGGTCCAGTACCACCCGGTGCCGGATTCGCTGAACCACGCTGTCCTCGAGGCCATCGTCAAGGACACCGGAACGAACGCGACCGTGTTCGAGCTGCACGAAGACCGACAACCCTCCGCCGCGGAGCTGGCCCGGACCCGGACCCTGGTGCTCGTCTACCCGACCTGGTGGGGCGGGCTGCCCGGCCGACTGCTGCAGTGGGTCCAGGAGGTGTTCGGTCCCTGCTACGACGGCCTCGAGGACACCACACCGGTACCGGAGCTGCGGCGTGTGGTGGCGGTGACCACCCACGGATCGTCGGCGCTCATCAACCGCATCCAGGGCGACCCCGGTGAGGGCTTCCTCACCCGTCTGGTCGAGCGCTGCGCCCCTCTGGCCCGCTTCGAGTGGCACCCGATGTTCGGGGTGGGCAGGTCCACGGCCTCGCAACGGGCCGAGTTCATCGCCGGGGCATCCAGGGTTCTGGCACCGGGGACCGGGGCGGAACGGTGACCACCCGAGCGCCCGGAGCCGGGGATTCATCGGGCAGCGGATCCCACGAACTCATCCTGGTCGACGCCCTGCTGCCCGATGGACGGCGGACCGACATCGGTATCCGATCCGGCCGCATTTCCGCTGTGGGGGACCTGGACACCACACCCCACACCGGCGAGATCCACGACCTGGCCGGAGCCCTCGTCATACCGTCCCTGGTGGAACCCCACGCCCATCTGGACAAGGCCCTCACAGCCGATGTGGTCCCCAATCCCACCCTGGACCTCGCCGGGGCGGTGCAGGCGTGGCGGCAGGCCACCAAGGCCGGCCGTTTCGACCGCGACGACGTCACCCGGAGGGCCCTCGAGGCTCTGCGTCTCCTCACCGCCGCCGGGGTTACCGCGGTCCGCAGCCATGTGAACTCCCTGCCCCACACGGTGGACACGGCCGTCGCCGCGCTGGTCGAGGTCCGGCGAACGGTGAGTGACCTCATCGATCTGCAGCTCGTGGCCCTCACCGGCCCCACCGCCACGGGACCCGCCGGGGCCGAGGGGAGGGCCGGACTGGCCCGGGCCATCGAGCTGGGCGTGGACGTCGTGGGTGGCGCGCCCCAGCTCGACCCCGATCCGCAGGGCGCGGTGGATGTCGCCCTGGCCATTGCCGGCGACGCCCGACTGCCGGTCGACCTGCACATGGATGAGACCCTCGACCCCGAGGCCAGGTCCCTGCACTACCTGGCCCGCCGGGTGATCGAGACCGGTTTCCCCCATCGAGTCACCGCCAGCCACTGTGTGAGCCTGGGTGTGCAGACTCCACAGCAGCAGATCGAAACCGCCCGCCTGGTGGCCGAGGCCGGTATAGGCGTGATCACCCTTCCCCAGACCAACCTCTACCTGCAGGCCCGGGGTGTGCGCCGGGCCCCACCGCGGGGGCTCACCGCCCTCGATGCCCTCGAGCAGGCCGGGGTTCAGGTCTGTGCCGGGGGCGACAACGTCGAGGACCCCTACAACCCCCTCGGTCGCAGCGACCCCCTGGAGGCAGCCGCCCTCATGGTCCTGGCCGCGCACCGCTCCCCCGACCAGGCCCTGCAGATGGTGTCGACCTCCGCCCGGGCAGTACTCGGCCTGGAGGATGTGAGCCTGGCGGTGGGCTCCCCGGCCGATCTGGTGGCGATCCGCTCGGTCTCACCACGCGAGGCCATGGCCCGTGCCCCCCAGGCCCGCACGGTCTACCGCCGCGGCCACAGGATCGCCCACACCGAGACCCGGACAACGTTCTCCCCCGACCCGTCAGGCCGCTGATCGGCCCGAGGTGCCACCCGGCCGGGCCGGGACCGGAACAGAGCCGCGGTCCCAGTCGATCTCCGTGGGGCGATCGGGGCAGTAGCGGCAGGTTCATCCGGTGACGATGGCGCGCTGCGGGACGGGGACCCGGTACCGCCGCCCCCTGCGAGATCCGGGTCAGGGCCGGGTGAAGACGCCGTCGGCATCGGGGCCGAAGGCCTCGGCCAGGAACCGTTCCTGGGGCTTCTCCGAGGCCGTCTTGGGGATCCCGTCCACAACCTGGAGGTAGGTGGGGACGAAGTTGGGCTCGAGCCCCGCCGCACAGGTCTCGAAGACCGAATCGGGATCGAATCGAGCCGGGTCCACGGCGGTGATCGCAGCCACGATGTCCTTCTCCCCCGGGGCACCCGATGCGGCCGGAACTCCGTAGACGAACACGTCGTCGACCTGGGGATGCTCGGCGATCACCTTCTCCACGAACCCGGGGTTCACGAAATCACCGTTGTGACGCAGGCCCCCGCCCTTGCGGTGGTCGAAGAAGAACCAGCCCTCGGCATCGGTGTGGCCGATGTCTCCCGAGCGGAGCCACCCACCCCGGGTCTTGGCCTCCGAGGCCTCGGGTTTCCCGTGGTACTCCACCGTGGCCCGACCTCCGCCCGCCGGCCGGGAACAGATCTCCCCGGGAACCCCCGGGGGGCACTCCTCGTCGTTCTCGTCGAGGATCCTCATGTCCAGGCCCGGGGCGGGGCGGCCGAAGGACCCGACCGGCCCCTCGCCGATGGGTTTGAAGGCCAGACCACCCTCGACAGCCCCGTACCATTCGAACACCGAGACGGCGAACCTCTCCTCGAAGGCCTCCCAGATGGCGGGGGGCATCCCGGCACTGACCACGAAGCGGACCGGGTTTTCCGAATCGTCGGGGCGGGGTGGTTCGCTGTAGATGGCGGTGGCCATGCCCCCGAGCAGGCTGAACACCGTGCACCCGTGGCGGCGGCAGACGTCCCACAGCCGGGACTTGGTGAACCGCCGGCTGAACACCGCTCTCAGACCCAGCGACAGCGAGGGAGCGAGGGTGGTGGCCTGGGCGTTGCCGTGGGTGAGGGAAAGCCCCGTGTAGGGCCGTTCGGTGGGCCCGTAGCCGAGGAGATGGCCCAGCATGGCGAACATGCCGAACCTCTCGTTGGGGAACACCACCCCCTTGGGATCTCCCGTGGTACCGGAGGTGTAGATGATCTGCAGGGGGTCCCCGGGGCTCCGGAGCCTCACGTCGACACTCACCTCCGGTCCCTGCAGGGCGCCAGCGAGGGAGTCCACCCCGGTGAAGACGTCGAGGTCGGGGCTCCCATTCTCCCCCGTTCGCAGGGCCAGCACCCAGCTCCGCGGACCCATGGCCGGACGGGCGACATCCACGGCGGGCAGGGAATAGTCACCGCAGACCACCCCCGAGCACCCGGCGTCGGCCAGCATGAAGGAGAGCTTCTCGCCCTTGGTCCGGGGATCGATGGGCACGGCCACGGTGCCGGTGATCGAGGCTGCGATCAGGGCCTCCACGAACTCGGGGTGGTTGCGCATCATGAGAGCGAAGCGGTCACCGTGGCCCATCCCCCGCTCGATGAGGGCTCGGGCCAGGCGATTGGCGTTGACCTCCAGATCCGCGTAGGTACGGATCTCGTCGGGAGTGGCCCCGCCGTCCAGGCTGAGATGTTCGAAGGTCAGCACGTCGAGGTCGGGGGATCTCTCCGCCCGGGTGCGGATCATGTGGGCCAGGACGTTGTCGTTGCGCTCGGGTCCGCTCATGATCGTCCCTCAGTTCGACAGCACGGTGACGCACATCGCCGCGGCATCGGACCCGATGGCTCCCCCGCCGTTGTGGGCCAGGCCGACGCGGGCCCCCTCCACCTGGCGGGCCCCCGAACGTCCCTGGATCTGCTCGGTGAGTTCGACTATCTGGGCGATGCCCGTCGCCCCGACGGGATGACCCTTGCGCAGCAGGCCTCCCGAGGTGTTCACCGGTAGCCGCCCGCCGATGGTGGTCACCCCCTCGTCCACCAGACGTCCACCCTCACCGGCGGGGCACAGGCCCAGCGCCTCATAGGCGAGCAGCTCGGCGGGGGCGGTGGCGTCGTGGCACTCGATCAGGCTGAGGTCCTCGGGGCCGACACCGGCCTCCTCATAGGCCTCGCGGGCGCACAGGCGGGCCGCGTCCTCCTCGTCGGGCCCGCGGTCCCATCCCGAGTGCAGGACCACGCTCCGGATCCTCACCGGGTCGGTGATCCCCATCCGGGCCGCCCGGGCCGGGCTCACGAGAACCACGGCCGCAGCGCCGTCGCCTATGGGTGAGCACATGGGGCGGGTGAGGGGCTCGGCGATCATCGGTTCGGCGAGCACCTCCTCCACGGTCAGTTCATCCCGGAACTGGGCCCGGGGATTCAGGTGGCCGTGACGGGAGTTCTTGGCCGATATCGCGGCGAACTGCTCCACGGTCGTGCCGTAACGCTCCATGTGGTTGCGAGCCGCCGCGGCGTAGACGTCCATGAACATGGATCTCTTCTCCCCCGCCCCCGACGAGGCCGCTCCGGCCCCCGCCTCCCGCGCTCTCCGGTCCAGCCCGGCCATGAACTCCCGGATCATCTCCACGTCCACGGCCCCGCTGAAGGCGGCGAAGGACTTCCTCTTGTCCTGGTGATAGAGCTTCTCGACCCCCAGGGCCAGAACACAGTCGTAGAGCCCGGCGGTGACCATGGCCGCCGCCTGGTGGACGGCGGTGGAGGCGCTGGCGCAGGCGTTCTCGACGTTGATCACCGGCAGCTTGCCCAGGCCGATCCCCCGTAGGATGACCTGACCTCGGATCGACTCCTGGCCCGTCACCAGCCCGGCGGCGGCATTGCCCACATAGGCGGCATCCAGCTCGGCCCCGGTGATGCCGGCGTCGGCCAGGGCGGCCCTCACCGCCTGCCCGCCGATGGCCTTGAGGCCCTCGTCGAGGTGCTTGCCGAAGGTGGTCATTCCCACCCCGGCCACGATCGCATTGGTCTTCATGGTGTCGTCCTGGTCTCCTCGATCGGTGGGGTCGGTGGTCGTGGGTGAGGTTGCTGTCGTCAGATCAGCCCTGTGCCGGGGATGTCGAGTGCCTTCTTGAGGTATTCCAGCTCCGCCTCCCGCCAGGGAAGAGGGGCGGGGCGGGTGAAGAATCCGTCATCGGTAAGTTCCCGCACCACCTCCTCCGACCGGGGGAAGGGTTCGCCGTAGCGGTTGAGGTGGAACAGCTTCTCGAAGGGCTGGCGGGGTCTCTGACCTCCGGCCTCCCAGGATTCGGCCGGGTACCCGACCGTCTGCAGCAGCAGTACCCGACAGCCGTCCGGTAGACCCAGATTCCGCCGAATCTCCTCGGTATCGGCGGTGCCGAGACAGCAGGTGCCGAGACCCTGCTCGTAGGCCATGAGGGTCGCCTGGGCTATGCCCTGGCCACAGTCGACCTCGTTCAGTCCGGGGGCCTTCAAATGGTCGCGGATCGACTCGAAGAACGGGATGAGCTTCTCCTCCAGTACCTCGGACTTGTTCTCGCCCACCCCCAGGGCACCCGCCTCGAGGAGTTCCCGGAGGCGGTCGGCCTGCTCGTCGACGGCGTTGGAATCGAAGAACCACACGATCACCACCGGGGCCCGACGGATCTGAAAGCCGGCTACGGGGGCGTACAGGGCGTCGAGGGTCTCCTGGGGGGCGGAGTCCCGGTACACGACCACGGCCCTCAGGCCACCGACGTTGCCCCAGTGGGAGGCCCGGCGGGCGGCCTCGAGCATCAGCTGGATCTTCTCGGGCTCCACCGGCTGATAGGGCCTCATGAACCGGATCGAACGCCTCCGTCCCATCACCTCACGCAGTTCCATGTGTGATCTCCCTTCGTCGGATCAGAGCCGGGCCCCGCCCACGATGCTGAGCATCTCGTTGCAACCGTCCTCGATCATGGATGCCCGAGCGTCCCGAAAGAGCTTCTCGGCGGGGTACTCACGAGCCAGGCCGTTACCCCCGAGAATCTGGATGGCCTCGCTGGCGACCTCGAACGCGGTGGCGGTGCAGAAGGTCTTGGAGGCAATGGAGTACCTCACCTCGGGTGTCCCCACAGCTCCCATGACCGCCACCCGACGAGCGAGGGAACGGGCTGCCTCCACCTTGGTGAACATCTTGAACAGCCGGGACCGCACGGCGGGGTGTTCGATCAGGGCCACGCCGCCCTGCCGTCGTTCCCGGGCGTAGTCCAGGGCCAGTTCGTAGCCGGCCCGGGCCACCCCGACGAAGGCCGTTCCCATGTGGGCGTTGGCCATGGCCAGCACCGATTCCACGGTGAACGTGTACAGGTCGGGTTCGATCACCATCCAGCGGGCGGGAATGCGCACCTCGTCGAAGTGGATCTCCCCCTGGGGCAGGGCCCTCTGGCCCAGCTTGTCCAGCGGCCTGCCTCGCGACACCCCCGGACCGTCGAGGGGCACGATGCACACGCCCCCCTTGGCGAATCCGGCGTCGCCGTCGATCGTGCAGAACAGGGCGGCCACATCGGCGATGGTGCCGTTGGACACCCAGGCGGCCTTGGTGCCGTTGATCACGTAGTCGTCGCCCTGGCGCCGGGCCACGCAGTTGGCCTTCACCCCGGGGTCGTCGAAGGCGGCCTCGGTGAATCCGAGAGTGTCGCTGCCATGGTCGGGTTCGGTGATGGCCCAACAACCGATGGCGGTGCTGTCGGAGGAGAAGTAGCGATCGGTGAGCTCCTCGTCCCCGGTGAGCGCGGCGAAGAACCGGGGGAAGTTGGCTACCGACAGGCTGATGGCGAGACCGCTGTCGCCCCATCCCAGCTCCTCGTTCACCATCGCCGTCAGCTGGGCCAGCTCGGTGGGCTCGAAACCCTCGAGCTCGGACAGTTCGCGGATGCCGATTCGACGGTAGGTGTCGTGCACATCCCACAGCACCGAACCGGGAGCGATGACCTCGGCGGGGTCGGCCAGTCGGTCCAGCTCCAACCCGGCGGGACGCATGACGTCCCGGGCGAAGCGGTGGGCGGTCCGGAGGATCTCCCGACCCTCCGGTGACAAACCGGGCTCGACCTCGCTCCGATCCACGGGTCCCCTCCCCACGTAGCTGCGGATAGGTCACCTTGCCTCGGGAGGCCCCGGGGGGCCTAGGGCCGAAGGTCCCTTGACCGGGCCTCGGGCGACATGCTTCGGGGACACCGCCGGGGTGAAGGCCTCCAGGTGGCGAACGTTCCGGACCCTGAAAGAACAATTGTGCACGGATATCCTGCCAGGGGTCGACAGGCAGCCATGCAGCCATGCAGCCATGCAGCCATGCAGCCAGTTTCCGGTACGCGCCAGCGGAGCGGGTCCGCGGTTCGCGCTCTGATCAGCGTCGCGGTGCTGCTGGCGTCGATCACCGCCACGATCGTGCCCGCCGCCGCGCAGGACGGGCCCCTCTCCCCTATCGACGGTGCCACCGGCTGAGATCATGCCGGGGATCCTCCACCGGGGTTCATGAGGATCGCCTCGTGGTGCCTGGCCCTTCCACGGGAGTACGCAGGCCGGACGGTGGCCCTCGATGTCACGGCCCCCGATGGCTCGATCACGGCCGGGGAGGGAATCATCGCCGATGACGGACGGGTCGTGGTGGCGGTGGGCATCAACGAGGGCGGACCCCACACGGTGATCGCGGCGATGGTGGGGCCCGACGACATTCCCCTCGACCTGGGGGACCTGAAGATCGTCGAGGTGTTGTTCGATCCCGAGACCGACGACTGCACTCAGGAGATCGCCGCTGCCCCCACCACGACCACCTAGGCCCCGGCCACCACCCTCGCCCCCTCCACAACGGTGGCACCGACGACCGAAGCGCCTTCCACGACATCGCCGGCTACACCGTCACCGGTCCCCCATCAGAACCTGGTTCCCGCGATTTCGCCGGCACCACAGTGGATGGTGTCATCGAAGTCCCGGTTCGGTTCACCTTCAGGGGCACGAGCTTCGACTCCATCGCCCTCCTGGCCCCGGTCGGTCCCGAACTGCGTTGGTTCATCAACTGCAGCTGAGCACCGAACCCGGCCC